>NZ_JBMWDP010000022.1:0-74538 GCF_049545505.1 Stenotrophomonas sp. NPDC077421
GATGACCGACGAAGTGGCCGCGCTGGTGCTCAACGACAACTACCGCCAGAACCAGGCCCTGAGCCTGATGGAGCGGATGGCGGTCAAGCGCCTGGGCTCCAAGCAGCACTTCATCCGCACGCTGGAGCAGCAGGGTCTGCTCGATCGCCAGATCGAGTTCCTGCCGTCCGACGCGGAGCTGTCGGCACGCAAGGCGCGTGGCCAGGGTCTGACCCGTCCGGAGCTGTCGGTGCTGTTGTCCTACTCCAAGCTGGTGGCGTTCGCCCAGCTGCTGGATTCGGACATTCCGGAAGATCCGTACCTGTCCAAGGAACTGCAGCGCTACTTCCCGACGCCGCTGCAGAAGAAGTATGCCGATGCGATGGAGCGTCACCGCCTGAAGCGTGAGATCATCGCCACGGCCGTGACCAACCAGACCATCAACCGCATGGGCGCCACCTTCCTGATGCGCATGCAGGAAGACACCGGCCGCAGCATTGCCGAGGTTGCCAAGGCGTACACGATCAGCCGTGAAACGCTGGACGCGCGCGCCCTGTGGGCGCAGATCGACGCCCTCGACGGCACTCTGCCGGAGTCGGTGCAGATCGATGCGCTGGAAGTCATCTGGAAGCTGCAGCGCTCGTTCGTGCGCTGGCTGCTGTCGCGCCCCGGCGCGATGCCGGGCATCACCGAGGCGGTGAACCGTTACCAGGCGGCGTTCAACGACATCCGCGTGGCCTCCGGCGTGCTGCCGGACTCCCAGCGCCCGGCCTACGAGGCGAGCGTGCACGAGTGGAAGGAGAAGGGTCTGCCGCCGGCACTGGCACAGCAGCTGTCGGAGCTGCAGTTCCTGGAACCGGCGTTCGACATCATCGAACTGGCCCGCACCCGCAAGCTCAAGCCGGTGGACGTGTCCAAGATCCACTTCCGCCTGGGCGACGCCCTGCAGCTGCCGTGGCTGTTCGAGCAGATCGACGCGCTGGAGGTCAACGGCCGCTGGCACGCCGTGGCCCGTGGCGTGCTGCGCGACGAGCTGGCCGCCCATCACCGCAACCTGGCTGCCCAGGTGCTGTCGATGAAGGGCGGCAGCGCGGAGGCCAAGGTCGCCGCCTGGATCGGCCGTGACGACAGCAGCCTGCGCTTCACCCTGTCGATGCTGGCCGAACTGGCCGAGCAGAAGACCCTGGACTACCCGACCGTGTCGGTCGCGGTGCAGCGCCTGGGTCAGCTGGCCGCGCACGGCGCGTAACCCGCGCTGGCGCGTGAGAACGAAAGGGCCCCGCTTCGGCGGGGCCTTTTCTTTGGGGCGACGGCGTGTTGATCTGGCAACCCACTGTCTGAGGGCCGCCGGGTGCGGGGGTAGGGGACACGCCGTAAACCCATCCCTGGGGGCTCGTAGAAAACATCCATGTTCTCTACGGTCCCGCACCCCCGCACCCGACGGCCCCTGGACAGTGGATCGGTGGCCTTGGGAACAGCCTGTGACACGCCATACGTGTCTGTGCGTCGACCGGGTATGCTTCGGTCGTATGCCTTACCCGGACTTTCCATGAGCGACACCCCCCGCATCGCTTTTCTGGCCAGCAGCACCGAGCCCGCGCAGCAGGCCCTGGCGCTGATGCTGGCCTGCTACGGCGCATGCCCGCCCGAGGAGGCCGATGTCCTGTGCCCGCTGGGCGGTGACGGCTTCCTGCTGCAGACCCTGCACCGCCACGGCGCACTGGGCAAGCCGGTGTTCGGCATGAAGCTGGGCACCGTGGGCTTTCTGATGAACCAGTTCCGTGACGACGACCTGCCGGCGCGGCTGGCGGCCGCCGAGCCGGCCAACCTGCGCCCGCTGGAGATGCTGGCGTTGACCGAATCGGGTACGACCACCGGCTCGCTGGCCTATAACGACGTCTCCCTGCTGCGCCAGACCCGCCAGGCCGCGCATATCGGCATCGATCTCAACGGCCAGGAGCGGGTTGCCGAGCTGATCGGCGACGGCGTACTGGTGGCCACCCCGGCCGGCAGCACCGCCTACAACTATTCCGCGCATGGCCCGATCCTGCCGCTGGGCTCGCACACCATCGCCCTGACGCCATTGGCACCCTATCGCCCGCGGCGCTGGCGTGGCGCGATCCTCAAGGCCGATACCGAAGTACGCTTCCGCGTGCTCGATCCCTACAAGCGTCCGGTCAGCGTCACCGCCGATTCGCACGAGACCCGCGACGTGGTCGAAGTGACCATCCGCGAGTCGCGCGAGCGCCGGGTGACGATGCTGTTCGACCCCGAACACAACCTGGAAGACCGGATCCTCAGCGAACAGTTCATGTTTTGACGGACAATAGCTGGCCGGCCGATCTGGCCGCATTGGATGGCTGACCGACATGGGCGACAACACCCCCCGCTTGCTGACCGTGGCCGTGACCTCGCGCGCCCTGTTCGACCTGGAAGAAGGCCACGCGCTGTTCGAGGCGGAAGGCGTGGATGCCTATGCCGAGTACCAGCGCAAGCACGAGGACGATGTGCTGCGCCCCGGCGTGGCTTTCCCGGTGGTGCGCAAGCTGTTGGCGCTCAACCAGGGGCAGTCGCCGGAGTCGCCGCGGGTGGAAGTGATCCTGCTGTCGCGCAACTCGGCCGATACCGGGCTGCGCATTTTCAACTCGATCCAGCACTACGGGCTGGGCATCATCCGGGCCACGTTCACCGCCGGCGAACCGACCTGGCCGTACGTGAAGCCGTTCGGCACCGATCTCTTTCTGTCGGCCAACCCCGAGTCGGTGCGGCGGGCGCTGCTGCACGGCATCGCTGCCGCCACGATCCTGCCCAAGCCCCCGGGCGAAACCATCGCCGCCGCCGAGCAGCTTGATCTGGGCCGGCCCGCCGGGCAGCTGCGCATCGCCTTCGATGGCGACGCGGTGATCTTCGGCGATGAAAGCGAGCGTATTTCGCGCGAACAGGGGGTGGAAGCCTTCGGCCGGCATGAGCGCGAGAATGCACGCGAGCCCCTGAGCGGCGGCCCGTTCCGCAACTTCCTGTCGGCGCTGCACACCCTGCAGGCGGTGTTCCCGTCCGGCGAAGACGCGCCGATCCGCACGGCGCTGGTCACCGCGCGGTCCGCGCCGGCGCATGAGCGGGTGATCCGCACCCTGCGCGAGTGGGGCGTGCGCCTGGACGAGGCGCTGTTCCTGGGCGGGCGTCACAAGGGGCCGTTCCTGGAAGCGTTCGGCGCGGACATCTTCTTCGATGATTCGCAGCACAACATCGACAGCGCCCGCCAGCACCAGAGCGTGGCGGCTGGTCATGTTCCGCATGGCGTGGCCAACGACTGAGCCGGGTAGAGGGCGGGTCACGACCGTCGGTCGGGACGCCCTGAACACTCACTGCAGCGGCAGCACGATGTTCACCAGTTTCCAGCGCAGCCCGTGGCGCTGCAGCACGAAGACCACCGGTGTGCCGTCCGGCGTGTGCGTGGTGGCGGTGAAGCGCGACAGCGATTCGAAATGGTGCTCGGCGCCCTGCAGCGGTCGCGCGGCGCGTGGCGCGGCGTAGGCGTCGGTGCTGTCCAGATCATTGCTGGCGCGCTTCCACAGCGTGTGTCCCTGCAGCAGGGCATCGATGCCGGTCGGGGTCACCATCGCATCCACGGCGGTGCCGGTGAGCGTCTGGCTGGCCGACAACAGCAGCGCGCCGATCCTGTTCGACTGCACCTCCGGGCCGGCCCGGCGGACGACATAGTCGTTGAGCTGTGCGCGCAGATTGGCGCGCAGCAGCGGGAAGTCGACGTAACGGTCGAGCCGGGTGGTGTCGCGGGTTTCGATGGCCTGGGCCAGGCCGCGCACCGCGAGGTACGGGCCACTGAACCAGGCGCCGGCGAGCAGGACGACGACAGCAAGCACGAGCCAGGGGAGTTTCTTCATGCCGTGGCGGCCTCCAGGAGAACGACAGCAGCTTGCCGCAGCACGCGTCAGCCGACGTGAAGGCTACTGGCTCGGCGACGCGCCAGTCTGCTGGAAGGTGGCCACCAGCCGCTCGCGCTCCTGCGGCGCCAGCATGTCCACGCGGGTGTCCAGCACCTGATCCAGACTCGCAACCCGGGTGGTGCCGAGCACGCCAGAGGCGACGGCGGGGTTCTGCAGGACGTAGGCGAAGGCTGTCTGCGCCGGTGCCTGAGAGCCAACGCGGGCGATCGTGCGCTGCATCGCCTTGGCGCTGCGCATCAAGGCCCGACTGGAAGGCTTCAGCCAAGCCCGCGCCAGGTACCACGCATCGGCCAGCCGGGGCACGCGCGGCCGGGCCGGAAGCAGGTGGCCCTGGGCCAGCACGGTGCCGGCGAGCACGCCGATGCCGGCGGCGTGCATGGCGGCGATGACCGGTTCCCGGTCCTGCTGCAGGGCGTTGTAGTCGATCAGGGCGACGTCGAAGGGACCGCGGCGTTCGGCCAGGTGTCGCATCACCGCGCCGGTATGGGTATTGATGCCAAGCAGCTGGAACATCCCGCTGCGCCGCATGCGCTCCAGCGCGGTCAGCAGCTCATCGCTGATCTGCTCCAGGCCGATGCCGTGGAGCTGGAAGATATCCAGGTGGTCGCAGTGCAGGTTGCGCAGCGAGGCGGCGCAGCTGCGTTCGATGGCAGCGGGAGAGAAATCGCGCTGCTCGGCACCGCTGATGCCGGCCTGGCCGGTCAGGGTGCCGGCCTTGCTGGAAATCACCAGGCCATCGCGCGGATGCGTAGCGAATGCCCGCTGCAGGATACGCCCCAGCCGCGGTTCGGCGTTGAAGGCCGCGTAGTTGTGGCCGGTATCGAACAGCGTGACCCCGCGCTCCAGGGCGCGGCGCACGATGCGTTCGGCCTCGGCCTCCGGAAAACGCCGGTTGCCCCAGAACCCCGAGCAGCCGAGGCCGATCTGCGAGACCTGCAGCCCGCTGCTGCCCAGCGCGCGGTAGGTCATCGGTGGCGGCGCGACCGGGCTGGTCATCGTGCTCAGAACTCCAGGTCCAGCGCGGCGCACAGGTAGTCCACGAACGGCGCCAGCGTGGCCAGGTCGGCCGCGAGGGTCTGGCGCAGACGCGGACCGGTCATGGTGGCGTCGTCCAGCGCGCGCCAGAACACCCAATTGCGGTGCTTGAGATCGTCGATGAATTCAAAGTCGGCGTCGAAGCCACGCGGTGCGCGCACCAGCTTCTCGCTTTCCTCGAAATCGAACTTCTTCCGCAGCGCCGGCGCGTGCGCGGCGGCCTTCCAGCTGCCGGGGTTGTCGACGATGAAGTGCCGCACCTTGCGCTGCGTGGCCGGCTCGGGGTGCCACAGGCCCGCACCGACGAAACTCTCGCCCGGTTGCAGGTGGATGTAGAACGACGGTGCCGGCACCTGCCTGCGCCGCTCATGGAACAGGCGGGCACCCTGCCAGGTCTTGTAGGGCGACTTGTCGTTGGAGAAGCGCGCATCGCGGTAGATGCGGAACAGCGACCCGCCCACGCCGCGCGGGTCGGCGCGGAAGTGCGGGCTGATCGTGGCCAGGTCCGGCTGCAGGTCGGCAATCAGGCGCAGGAACGGCTGGCGGACATGTTCTTCGTAGGCCGGCTTGTGGTCGTTGAACCAGGTCTTGTCGTTGTGGCGCGCCAGCCCGCGCAGGAAGGTGAAGCTGGCGGGAGTGAAATAACTGCTCACAGGCTTTGCTCCAGGTGGGTGCCCCAGTCGCCGAGCTGAGACAGCAGGGCCAGCCTGGCGGGATCGGCGGCATGTTCGATGGCCAGGCTGTCCAGCTGCGCACGGAACGCCGGCAGGGTCTGTTCGCCCAGCGCGGCGTCGCCCAGCAGGCGCTGCCGCCGGTAGTCGTTCCAGCGCCCGCGCTCGGCGGCATCCAGCGTCTGCGGGTAGTTGCGCGCCCGGTAGCGGAACAGCAGCTCGGGCATGCGCGGATCTTTCAGGCGCTCGGCGAAACCGGCCAGCTCCGACGGCGGGCTGGTGCGCAGGCGGGGCATCAGGGCCTTGTCGCCGTCGGCGAGGAAGCCGTCATACAGCGAGGCATCCACGTCGCTGACGGTGGCCGTGCGCTCGCCGCCGTACACCTGCCGGACCTTCTCGACCAGCGCCGGACCGGCCTCACGTACCCGTGCGGCGTTGGCGTCCACTGCGGCGGCATCGATGCCCAGACGGGCATGGTCGGCCGGGCGCAGGTGGTTCCATGCGACCAGGGCCGGCACCTTGTTCAGGTGCACTTCCTTGAGCGGCACACGCTGCTCGCCCTCGGCCAGGTCCGCCGCGCGTGTGTACAGGCGCGCGGCCAGCGTATCGGCCGGCAGCGCGAGCAGGCCGTCGATGTCGCCCTCCAGATCCAGCGCGATGATCCGGTTGTTGATGTACGGATGCCGCGCGATGGGCAGCACCGGCGCGGCGCACATGCGCTGGGCCGGGTAGCGCATGGACACATGCAGCACCGGCTGCAGGGCGTCCACGTCGAGCAGGCTGGCGACGAAGCGCTTGTCGCGCAGCTTCAGCGCGTACTCCCACAACCGCGGCTGCGACTGCTTGAACAGCCGCGCCATGCCGATGGTGGCGTGCACGTCCGACAATGCCTCGTGCGCATCGCCCTGGCGGACGTCATTGGCCAGGGCGAGGTGTTCGAGTTTGAACGAGGTGGCGCCGTCTTCGCGCTGCGGCCACACAATGCCGTCGGGGCGCAGCGCGTGCACCAGCCGCAGCATGTCCAGCAGGTCCCAGCGCGAGTTGCCGTTGCGCCACTCGCGCTCGTACGGGTCGTAGAAATTTCGGAACAGCCCGTGGCGGACGAACTCGTCGTCGAAGCGCAGCGTGTTGTAGCCCAGCGTGCAGGTGCCGGGGCGCGCCATCAGGTCGTTGATCCGCGAGAAGGCCTCGGCCTCGCTGACGCCTTGGGCCAGTGCATGCTGCGGCGTGATGCCGGTGATCAGGGTGGCGACGGGTGAGGGCAGCAGGTCGTCGGCCGGCTTGACGTAGAAGCTCACCGGTTCGTCGACGACGCGCAGGTCGGCGTCGGTACGGATCGCGGCGAACTGCGCGATGCGGGTGCGGCGCGGGTCCTGGCCAAAGGTCTCCAGGTCGTAGAACAGGAAGCTGTCGGCCGCCATCAGTGCGCGCCCTCCAGCACCGGCAGCTGCGCGTGCACGATGCGCTCGAGTGCGTCCCAGTCGATGTGGTCCAGACTGTCGTGGCCGGCAGTGGCATCCTCAAGGATGCGCCGTTGCAGGTCGGTGCGCGCCAGGGCGACCGCATAGGGCGTGTGCAGGAAGGTCACCATCGTGTAATGCGGCACGAAGCGCGTCGGCCAGCGGGCCTGCAGGGCCTGTTCGAGCTCGCGCTGCAGCAGGAAGGCCGGGTCGGCGACGCGGTCACGCATTTCCAGGTAATTCTCGAGCGCCATCTGCTGGATCGCCTCGGCGTTGGGCTTGCGGTCACGTTCGAAGGCGGCGAACGCCTCGGCGAGGGTGTCCTGCTGGAGCAGGTGCCCGGCAAGGGCGACGCAGTCTTCGAACGCGCAGTTCATGCCCTGGCCGTGGAAGGGAACCATTGCATGGGCGGCATCGCCGAGCAGTACGGCGCGGCCCTGCAGGTGCCAATGCGTGAGGTGCAGGGTGCCGAGCAGGCCGGGGGGATGCTCTTCCCAGTCGCGGCGCAGGTTCGGGATCAGCGGCAGTGCGTCGGGGAAGTCGCGCGCGAACAGGGCTTCGGCCTGGGCACCGGTGGTGGTGGTGGCGAAGCTGGGGGCGCCGGTGTTGGGCAGGAACAGGGTGACGGTGAAGGTGCCTTCGTCATTGGGCAGGGCGATGCACATGTAGTGGCCGCGCGGCCAGATGTGCAGGGCGTTGGCCTCGATGCGGAAGCTGCCGTCCGGGCCCGGCGGAATCTCCAGTTCCTTGTAGGAGTGGTCGAGGAACTCGATGCGCTCGTCCAGCGGCTGCTTGCGGTTCATCGCCGCGCGCAGGGCCGAGCCGGCGCCGTCGGCACCGATCAGGGTGTCGAAGCGGATGTCGTGGGGCTGGTCGTCGCGATCGTCGATGAAGCGCGCGTAGCCGGCGTCGAAGTCCACCGTATGCAGGCGGCGGTGGAAGTGCACGCAGGCACCGGCGTCCTCGGCCAGCTGCAGCAGGGTGGTGTTGAGGTCCTTGCGGTGGATGGACCAGATGACTTCGCTGTCGTCACGGCCGTAGCGCTGCAGCTGCGCTGCGCCGTCGCGCGGATGGACCATGCGCCCGCGCATCATCACGGCCTTGGCCATCACCGCGTCTTCGACGCCGGCCTGGCGCAGGGCGTTGCGGCCGCGTTCGGCGAGGGCAAGATTGATCGAGCGGCCGGACTCGTAGTCGCTGATGCGGGGGTCGCCGCGGCGCTCGTACAGGGTGATCCGCCAGCCTTGGCGCGACAGCAGGATGGCCAGCAGGGAACCAGCCAGGCCAGCGCCGATGATGCTCAGCGAGCGGGAGGGGGTTGCGATCAAGACAATGTCCTTAGAGGCCGGCCCAGGCTTCCACTTCCTCGACGAAGTGGTGCAGGTCGAGGTAGCGGTTGTACAGCGGGGTGGGCGAGATGCGGATGACGTCGGGCTCGCGCCAGTCGCCAAGGACGCCGACGGTCTGCAGGT
Organism: Stenotrophomonas sp. NPDC077421; assembly: GCF_049545505.1. Classification (NCBI taxonomy): domain Bacteria; kingdom Pseudomonadati; phylum Pseudomonadota; class Gammaproteobacteria; order Lysobacterales; family Lysobacteraceae; genus Stenotrophomonas; species Stenotrophomonas sp. NPDC077421. The sequence goes on from NZ_JBMWDP010000022.1 coordinate 8,583, forward strand.
ACTCGAACAGGCTGCGGCCACGCTCGCGGCCGCCGGTTACGCGCAGGGAGAGCTGGCAGCCGCGGCGTTCGGGTTCGGCGGGGGTCAGCACCTGCAGCACGCCGGGCAGGCGCGCGCGGACGAGGGCGTCGAGCATGCCGGTCAGGCGCAGCGATTTGGTGCGCATGGCATCGATGCCACCGGCCTTGTCCAGGACGTCGAGGGAGGCGCGCAACGGCGCGAGGCCGAGCACCGGGGGGTTGCTGAGCTGCCAGCCCTCGGCGCCGACGGCCGGCACGAACTGGGGGGCCATCTTGAAGCGGGTGGCTTCTTCATGGCCCCACCAGCCGGCGAAGCGCGGCAGGGTGGTGTCGCGGTGGTGGCGTTCGTGGACGAAGCAGCCGGCCACGGCGCCCGGACCGGCGTTGAGGTACTTGTAGTGGCACCACACGGCAAAGTCGGGGGCGACGTCATGGAGCTGCAGCGGGACGTTGCCGACCGAGTGGGCAAGATCGAAGCCGACGCGGGCGCCCTGCAGGCGGGCCATGCGGGTGATGGCATCCAGGTCGAAGACCTGGCCGCTGCGGTACTGCACGCCAGGCCAGAGGACGAGGGCGAGGCGGGGGCCGTGCGCGACGATGGCGCGCTCGATGGCCTGCAGCGACACGGTGCCGTTGGGTTCGTCGGGCTGCACTTCGACCAGGTCCGTTGCCGGATCGAAGCCGTGGAAGCGGATCTGCGATTCGACCGCGTGACGGTCGGTGGGGAACGCGCCGGCTTCAATGAGGATGACGGGGCGTTCGGCGGTGGGCCGGTAGAAGCTGACCATCATCAGGTGCAGGTTCACGCTCAGGGTGTTCATGGCCACTACTTCGCTGGGCAGCGCGCCGACGACGCGGGCCAGCTGTTCGCTCACCAGGCGGTGATAGCGCAGCCACTGGGTGTCGCCGGTGAAGTGGCCTTCGACGGCCAGGCTGGCCCACTTGTCCATGACCTCCTGGACGGCCGCACGCGCGCCACGCGGCTGCAGGCCCAGCGAATTGCCGACGAAGTACGTCTGGTCGCGGTGGTTGTGCTGGGGGAACACAAACTCGCTGCGGATGGCGCGCAGCGGATCGGCGGCGTCCAGGGCAACGGCATGGGTGCGGCTGAGGATCTCGGACATGGTGCGACCGGCGGTGACAGTGACCGACAGTTTACCGGCTGCCGGGCCGCCCGGGCTCGACCACCCACCGCTCCACAGCTTCACCCCGTGGCGCCGGGCTCTGCCCGGTTGCTCTCCGTTCCGCGCCCGCAGCGCATCGGTGCGCAACAGCGACAGCAACGTCGCCGCCAACGCCGCAGGGTGGCGGAATGCGTCTGGGGTGCCGGGACAGGCTGCACGTACGTCCCCGTAAGCTCCATCGCCGCATCCATGCGGCGAAGGGTCGCGTCACCCCAGCCGCACCCCGCCCGGACACCGCGTATCGGCGCGCACGGAAAAAGCGGAAGGCGCATGCACCACAGCGCGCCCCTCGCAGACCGCAGGCGCGGCGTCAGCCTTCGACGGCGACTTTGGCCGGCAGCGGGTCCACGTGCCCGCAGGCTCCGCAGGTGCGAAGCTCCAGCGAGGCGTGGTAGCGGGCGAACACCTTCGGCAGATCCGTTTCGATGTTCTCGAGCGCGAAATACTCTTCATACAGCTTGTGGTTGCACTGTTCGCAGAACCACATAAGGCCATCCTGCTCATGCGCCAGGCGCTTGCGCTCGACCACCAGGCCAACGCCGCCCGGCGGGCGACGCGGCGAATGCGGCACCTTGCCGGGCAGCAGGAAAATCTCACCGGCGCGGATCGGGATGTCGCGTACCGCGCCGTCTTCCTGCACCTTCAGCACCATCTCGCCCTCGAGCTGGTAGAACCACTCCGGACCCTCGTCGTAGTGGTAGTCGGTGCGGCTGTTCGGCCCGCCGACGACCATCACGATGAAGTCGCCGTTCTCGATCATCTTGTTCCCCACCGGCGGCTTGAGCAGGTGGCGGTGTTCCTCGATCCAGGCCAGCAGATTGATGGGGGAGGGGAGCATGGTGGCGGTTCCGTAAGAGCGGCGGTCAGTCGCGGCGGCCGTGGCGCGGGACGTAGGACAAGGCCTTTTCGTAGGCTGCCTGCAGCTCGTCGGGGGCGCCGACGTCAATGCCCATCTCGCGCACTCGGCCGTCCTTCAGGCTGTAGACCCAGCCGTGCACCATCAGCTTCTGGCCGCGGGCCCAGGCATCCTGCACGATCGTGGAACGGCAGGCGTTGACCACCTGTTCGATCACGTTCAGCTCGCACAGCCGTGCGTGCTTCAGGTCCGGCTCGTCGATGGCATCCATGATCGCGGCATGCTTCTGCGCGACATCGCCCACGTGCCGCAGCCAGTTGTCGGCCAGGCCGACGCGGGTGTTGTTGAGGCTGGCGTGCACGCCGCCGCAGCCGTAGTGGCCGACGATCAGGATGTGCTTGACCTTGAGCTGGTCCACCGCGTACTGGATGACGCTCAGGCAGTTGAGGTCGGTGTGTACCACGACGTTGGCGACGTTGCGGTGCACGAACACTTCACCCGGGGCCATCCCGATGATCTGGTTGGCCGGCACGCGCGAATCGGAGCAGCCGATCCACAGGTATTCGGGGTGCTGCTGCTTGGCGAGCTGGTGGAAGAACTCGGGATCTTCCCTCTCGATGCGGTCGGCCCATTCGCGGTTGTTCTGCAGCAGTTTGTGGATGTCTTTCATGGTGCGGAGTCCCTGACGTCGGGTGGGGGCAAGGCGCGGCCGGGGTGGTCGCGTCGTCGCGGGAAACGGGAAGGTCAGTTGGCGGTGGTACGTTCGTCGCGGCGCCAGCGCATCCACTGCGCCAGCTCCTGCGACGCGGGGGCCGGAAGCGCCGACAGCGCGTCGATCACGCTGCACTGGTTGGCCTCGGGATGGTTCTGGCTGAGTTTGAGTTTGATCTGCACCTGGTCGGGACGGAAGCGGAACCCGACGATGCCCGCCAGCATCCGACGCTGACGCGGGTCGATCGGCTGCAGGTCCCAGTCGCCGCCCACGCCGGCTTCATGGCGCGCGCTGAGGCCGTCGAGCATGGCGATCAGTGCGTCCGGGTAGTCCACCGGCTCGAGCACGCCGCGCAGTTCGGCGGCCGCGTAGTTCCAGGTCGGGACGCGGGCCTGGGCCTCCTTGTCGGGGTACCAGCCCGGCGACACATAGGCGTGCGGGCCATGCACCAGCAGCAGCGCGGGCCCGGCGTGGCCGGCCTGCGGGTTGGGCCGGGCCCAATGGCCCTCGATCAGGATGTCCTCGCCATCGCGCCGGTACAGTACCGGCAGCCGCGTGGCCTGGGGCAGGCCATCGGCGCCGGTGGTCAGCAGGGTCACGAACGCGTCGCGCGCCAGCAGCCGGTCCAGCCAGATCAGGTCGGTCTCAGCGAAGGCGGACGGGATGAACATGGTGGGTCAGGCGCGGGCGCCGAGGCTCTGCACCATCCGGCCGTGCAGGTCGGCGTCGCTGGCGGCCTGCGGCGGCGCCACCTCGTGCAGCGAGAAGCCGCGGATCAGTGCGTCCTCCTCGTCCAGGCCGTCGTAGGCGACGAACTCGGCGTCGAACAGCTGCGCGCGCGCAGTGTCCTCGCTGTCGTAGCTCAGGGTGTTGCCGTCGCTGTCCAGCACTTCGGCGGTGCCGGCTGGCCGGATGCGCAGGCGGGCCCAGATCAGCGTGTTGCCGAGGCTGGCAAGAAACCACTCGTCGCGGTGGGAGGTGTCGTCGTTCATGTCGTTACCATCGAAAGCAGCCAGAGCAGGGCGGCCATGCCCAGCCCGGCCAACAGGGTCAGCAGGGAAACCCATGCCGGGGCGGCCAGCCCCGACAACGAGCGGTCCGTGCTGAGCCGGTAGTCGCGGCCCAGCAGCCAGCGCAGCGCATCCGGGCGCAGGAAGGCACCGCTGCCGAAGCGTTCGGCGAGCGCCGGGTGGCGGTCGCGGATGTGCACCAGGGTCAGCGGCCAGAAGATCACGAAGGCACTGAACCCGGCGATCGCCACGCCGACGAAACACAGCGCGAAGAACAGGGTCATGGGCTCGGTGCCTCCGTGGTGGGATCAGAACTCGGCCGTACCCGGTGCACGCGGGTAGGGGATGGCGTCGCGGATGTTGCCGAGCCCGCACACGTATACCACCAGGCGCTCGAAGCCGAGACCGAAACCGGCGTGCGGGACCGACCCGTAGCGGCGGAAATCGCGGTACCAGCCGTAGTGCGCCGGGTCCAGGCCGAACTGGGCCATGCGGGCGTCGAGCACGTCCAGGCGCTCTTCGCGCTGGCTGCCGCCGATGATCTCGCCGATGCCCGGCGCCAGCACATCCATCGCGGCGACGGTCTTGCCGTCGTCGTTGAGGCGCATGTAGAACGCCTTGATGTGCTCGGGGTAGTTGGTCACGACCACGGGGCGGCCGATGTGCTCCTCGGTCAGCCAGCGCTCGTGTTCGGTCTGCAGGTCCAGGCCCCATTCGACCGGGAAGTCGAACTTTTTGCCCGAGTTCTGCAGCAGCTTCACCGCCTCGGTGTAGTCGATCTGCTCGAACGGGGCGTTGATGAACGCCTCCAGCTTGGTGATCGCGTTCTTGTCCACGCGCTCGGCCAGGAACGCCAGATCATCGCCACGCTCGTCCAGCACCGCACGGAACAGGTACTTCAGGAACTGCTCGGCCAGGCGCGCGTCTTCGGCCAGGTCGGCGAAGGCGATCTCCGGCTCGATCATCCAGAACTCGGCCAGGTGGCGGGTGGTGTTGGAGTTCTCGGCGCGGAAGGTCGGGCCGAACGTGTACACCTTGCTCAGCGCCAGGCAGTAGGCCTCGACATTGAGCTGGCCGGACACGGTCAGGAAGGTTTCCTTGCCGAAGAAATCACGGCTGAAATCGACCTCGCCCTTTTCGTTGCGGGGCAGGTTGGCCATGTCCAGGGTCGAGACCCGGAACATCTGGCCGGCGCCCTCGGCGTCGGACGTGGTGATGATCGGGGTGCTGATCCAGTTGAACCCGTTCTGGTGGAAGAACCGGTGCACGGCCTGGGACAGGCAGTTGCGGATGCGCGTGACGGCGCCGAACAGGTTGGTGCGCGGGCGCAGGTGCGCCACTTCGCGCAGGAACTCCGCGCTCATCGGCTTGGGCTGGATCGGGTAGGTCAGCGGGTCCTCGACCAGGCCCACGATCTCGATGTCGCTGGCCTGGATCTCGAAGGACTGGCCCTTGCCCTGGGACTTGACCAGGGTGCCGCGGGCGATGACCGAACAGCCCGGGGTCAGGCCCTTGACGGCGTCGAAATTGGCCAGCGTGTCATTGGCCACCACCTGGATGGGGGCGAAGCAGGAGCCATCGGTGACATTGACGAAGGCAAGCGCCGCAGACCCGCGCACCGTCCGTACCCAACCGCGTACGGTTGCCTCGCCGCCTTCCGGGATCTTCCCGGCAAGCGCATGTTCAACGCTGACCACCGTCATGACTTGAATCCTCTGTTGATCGACTCGATCTGTGAACGGGAGAGTTTACCGGCTGCAGTGTTCCGCTTGCGAGGCATTTCTGCGGTACCGGTGTCCTCTATAATCGTCAAGTCCCTTCCCGGAGCACTCCACATGGCCGTCAGCCTGACCCCGATCGCCCTCCAGCGCGTCCAGCGCTTTGTCGCCGGCACGCCGGGCGCGCTCGGCCTGCGGTTCGGTGTGACCCGGACGGGCTGTTCAGGTTGGGGCCACATCACCGACCTTGCCCGTGATGAGCGGGAGGGCGACAGCGTCTTCGAGCAGGAGGGGGTCCGGATCTACGTGGACGCCCAGAGCCTGCCGCTGGTGGACGGCACGGTGATCGATTACGGCAAGCAGGGATTGAGCGAAACCTTCACGTTCAGGAACCCGAATGCAGCGGCCGAATGCGGTTGCGGAGAGAGTTTCACCACCGACGACGCACATCGCTGAGCATCCGCGTGCGCCGCTCTGTCGTGGCCCGTGTTTGCCTTGACATTGCCATCACATATCGATAAAACCCTACTGGATTGAAGAAAGGTGTTGATCGCGAATTGTCGATCTACATTGCCTTTCGGGATCTTTCGCGCGGCAGGGGAATTGCCGTGTGCAGTACCGCTGTCCGGGCTCGCACGACGCGCCGCGGACAGCGCAGCTTCAATGGAGTTGTATGGCTGCCGGACGCGTCCCGTCCGGGTCGTTGAGGGGGAAGGATGCACAAGGTCGAGCAGGGAAGTGCGCGTTCTGTCATTGCGCTTGCGCGCAACGACGACGCCCGCGTGAGATTGTTCTGTTTTCCATTCGCCGGTGGCGGTGCGTCGGTGTTCCGCAAGTGGACGCCGCATGTGTCCCGGGACGTGCAGATGATGGCCATCCAGATGCCGGGGCGCGAGTCCAGGCTGTCTGAAGACCTGCACGTGGACATGCCCGTTGCGGTCGCGGCGATCGTCGATGATCTGCTGCCGTGGCTGGACCGTCCCTTCGCCTTCCTTGGCCACAGCCTGGGGTCGCTGATGTCGTTCTGTGTGGCCCGCGAACTCCGTGAGCGTGGCGCACCGATGCCGCTGCATATGTTCCTCTCCGCACGCCGTGCGCCGCATCTCGCCGGCCCGCGCCGCGCCCTGCACGGGTTGCCGCGCGACGAGCTGCTGCGTGAACTGCGCAGCCTGGAGGGAACGCCGTCGGCCGTGCTCGAACATGAGGAACTGCTGGAACTGCTGCTGCCCATTCTGCGCGCGGATTTCCAGCTCAACGAGCGCTACGTCCACGCCGACGCGGCACCGCTGCCGTGCACGGCGACGGTAATGGGCGGACTCTCGGACCACGCCGCAGACCGCGCGCAGCTTGCGCAATGGGCACAGCATTTTGCCGGCCCCACCGAGCTGGACATGTTCCCGGGTGGGCACTTCTACGTCGACCAGATGCTGCCGGTATTGGGGGCGCGCATCGGCCAACGGCTGTTGTCGTCGGTGGGACGTGGAACGGTGGTGGAAACAGCCTGCGCAGCGGGCTGAGCAACAGGCGCGCCGTGGGGTGCGCATCCGTATCGCAACAGTGGGGGAGCGCTTCGATGCCATGACAGGCACCGACGGGGAAGGGCGCCCCACGCAATCGACCGGACGCACCGCATGGGTGATCCGGGTCGTCGAAACAGGCAACACCACGATCGGCAGCAAGCGGTTCTCAATGCATCAGGACGATGAGGAGGCGGTACGCGGTCATGCAGGGCGCCAACGGAAGGGATTTCAAGCCGGCCAAGGCCGAGCCGACGCAGCGTTTCGCCAGTCTTGTCGATCTGGGACGGCATCGTGCCGCCGAGAACGGCGGGCAGACGGCATTCGTGTTTCTCAAGGACGGCCACCAGCCGCAGGCGAGCTGGACGTACGCGCAGCTGGATGAGCGCGCCCGCGCGATCGCGGCGTGGCTGCAGGCGCGCGGCGGACGCGGCGAGCGGGTGATCCTGCTCTACAGTTCGGGTCTGGATTTCATTGCCGGCTTCATGGGGTGCCTGTATGCGGGCGCCCTTGCGGTACCGGTGTATACCCCGCAGGCACGGGATGAACACTGGCAGCGGCTGGAGCAGTTGAGCGACGACGCCGATGCGGGATTCGTGCTGACCACCGCAGACATGCACCGCGCGTTGCACGACCGCCTGGCGGCCTCGCCGCGGTTGGGTACGGTGCCCTGCTGCCTGACCGACACGCTGGATCTTGACCATGCGGCCGCCTGGGTGGATCCCGGCGCCCGCGCGAGCGACCTGGCCTTCCTGCAGTACACGTCCGGGTCCACGGGCGCGCCGAAGGGCGTGATGGTGTCCCACGGCAATCTGCTGCACAACCAGATGCTGATGCAGGCTGCGTTCGACCACGATGCCGACAGCGTATTCGTGTCGTGGTTGCCGCTGTTCCATGACATGGGCCTGATCGGCAACGTGCTGCACACGCTCTACCTTGGGGCGCGCTGTTACCTGATGACGCCGGTCGCCTTCCTGCAGCAGCCGGCGCGGTGGCTGCAGGCCATTTCGGACTATCGCGGTACATCCAGCTTCGCACCGGACTTTGCGTTTGCGTTGTGCGCCGAGCGCGTTACCGACGCACAGAAGGCGACGCTGGACCTGTCCAGCTGGACCTTCGCCCTGAACGGCGCCGAGCCTGTGCGTGCGGCCACGCTGGAGCGGTTCAACGCGGCGTTCGCCTCCTGCGGTTTCGACCCGCAGGCGCACTACCCGGGGTACGGCCTGGCCGAAGCCACGCTGTTCGTCTGTGGCCGGGGGCGCGGGCGGGGCGCGGACACGCGTCGCTTCGACCGGCAGGCGCTGGAGCAGGGGCAGGCGCGCCTGTACGAGGGCGGCGGGGCGCTGGTGGGATGCGGACGCGCCTGGTTCGACCTGGCGGTGGAGGTGGTCGATCCGGTCACCGGCCGCAGGTGCGACGAGGGGCAGGTGGGGGAAATCTGGGTGCGCGGCCCGAGCGTGGCGCACGGCTATTGGCGACGGCCGGATGCCACCGCGGAAACGTTCGCGGCCCGCCTGCCGGACGTGGACGCCGACCACCTGCGCACGGGCGACCTCGGCTTCGTGAGCGACGGCGGGGTGTTCATCAACGGACGCCTGAAGGAACTGATCATCGTCCGCGGCCGCAACCTCTATCCGCAGGATGTCGAGGCGGCGGTGCAGCGGTCGTGGAAGGGATTCCGCAGTGGCGGCGGTGCCGCGTTCGCGATCGAACAGGACGGCGAAGAGCGGCTGGTGGTGGTGCAGGAAGTGGACCGCTCCGCACTGCGCAACCTGCAGGTGGCCGATGCCGTGGCGCTGGCCCGCGAAGCGGTGGCGCTGGCCTGCGACGCGCGCCTGCACGACCTGGTCCTGATTGGGCCAGCACATCTTCCCAAGACATCGAGCGGCAAGATCCAGCGCGGACGGATCCGGCAGCACTACCTGCTGGACAGCATCGATGGCCGCGTCGACGGCACACGCCGCCGTCAGCGTGCCAGCGCCGCCGCCGGCAACGTGGAGACGCCCCTGCAGCGGTTGCAGGCGATGGTCGCGCCCGCGCTGGCGATATCCGCCGACGAGGTCGCGCGCGACCGCCCGCTGCTTGCCCTGGGGCTGGATTCGCTGGCGCTGGTGGACCTTGCCGGCCGCGTGGAAGCGGCGTTCAGCACCAACGGGGTGCTGCAACGGCTGTTCGATGGCGCGTCGCTGGACGAACTGGCTGCCTCGCTGGAGGCGCGCCCCGACGCGTCGCCTGCATCCGCCCCCGCACCTGCGCCGGCCCTGTCGTCCGCAGCGGTGGGCGATCGCCACCCGATGTCGGCCAACCAGGCCGCGCTGTGGTACCTGTACCGCCTGCAGCCGGAGAGCGCGGCCTATAACGTGGCCCTGCCGATTGCCTGCACGCATCCGCTGGATCGTGAACGCCTGGGATCGGCGGTGGCCGCGCTGCTGGCGCGTCACCCGGTGCTGGGTTGCCGCTACGAAGACGGCCCGGCGGGGCCCGAGCAGATCGTGCAGGCGCCCGACGCCGCCGCGCTGCAGCCGATGCGCGCCGCGCACGGGGTCACCGCCGCCGAGCGTCCGGCCCTCCTGCAGCGCCTGGCCGCGCGCCCCTTCCGGTTGGATGTCGAGCCTCCGTTCCGGGTAGAACACCTGCGCGAGGCCGACGGCGATGTACTGATGCTGGTCGCGCACCACATCTGTGTCGATCTGGCCTCGATGCTGCGCCTGATCGACGAGCTGGCCGCGCTGTATGCCGGTGAAGCACTGCCGCCGTCCGCAGCGACGGGCTTCTTCCAGTATGTGGAGGACGAGGCGCGCCATCTCCGGCACGGTACCGATGTCGAGCGGGCGTACTGGCGCGACACCCTGCCAGCGCGGCCGCCGGTGCTGGACCTCCCGCGCCGTGGCCCACGGCCGCGCGTGCAGGACGTGGCGGGGGACAGCGTCCACTTCCACCTTTCCGCCGCCGAGGGCGCGGCGGTCGACGCGCTCGCCGCGCAGTGGGCGTGTACGCCCTTCAGCCTCTTCGCTGCGGCCTTCGCCTGGGTACTGCACCGCTATGCACGCCAGCCGGAGGTGCTGATCGGGGTGCCGACTCTGGGCCGCTCGACGCCCTCCGCCCGCACGTCGGTGGGCTATTTCGTGAACACGGTGGTCCTGCACTCCGCGCTCTCGGGGGACGCTGCGGACCTCGATTTCGTGACCTTCCACCGGGCGCTCTGGGCGCGGTTGCGGGGGGCCATCGCGCACGCGCGGCTGCCGTTCGCGCAGGTTGTGGAGGCGCTGTCGCTGGAACGCGATGCAAGCGTGCCGCCGCTGGTGCAGGTGCTGCTCAATCTGCATACCGCCAGCGGCACTCCGGGCCTCGCGGCGCTCATCCAGGGGCAGCAGGACGATGCGATAGCGCTCCACGGCTGGCAGGTGCGGCCGGTGCGCCTGTCACCGGGCACCAGCCCGCTGGATCTGTCGCTGTCGCTGGTCGAGCTGGGCGATGGTCGCTACGAAGGCCGCATCGACTTCGCCACCGCGTTGTTCGAACCCAGCGTTGCCGCCAGCCTGGCCGACAGCTTCGCCCGGGTGCTGCGCGAGGGGGTGGCGCAGCCGACCGCACCGTTGCGGCAGATCCCGCTGGCGCCCCGGGACACACATCCGGGCTGGGGCGAGGACCGCGACTGGGGCGCCTTCCTGTCCGTGGACGCGCAGTTCCGCCGGCAGGCCGCGCAGACGCCGGACCGCATCGCGCTGCACGTCGACGGCGGCACCATGACGTATGCGACGCTGGATGCGCAGTCCGATGCGGTCGCTGCCGCGCTGCTGGCCCAGGGGGTGGGCAGTGACGATGTGGTCGCGGTGTCGATGCGGCGTTCTGCCGATCTGCTGGTGGCGCTGCTGGGGACGATGAAGGCAGGTGCCGCCTATCTGCCCCTGGACCCGGCGCTGCCTGCGGCACGCATCCAGGCCATCCTGGACACCGCCCGCCCGATGGCGGGCATCCACGACGAAGGTGCCGACGCCGTGTTCCCGGGCAGTCGCAGCGTCGCCGATCTGCGTGCCGACGGCACGCACCGGCGCACCGCACCGCGCGTCCACGCGCCGACCCAGGCCGCCTACGTCATCTATACGTCCGGTTCCACCGGACAGCCCAAAGGCGTGGTCAACACGCACGCGGCGCTGGCCAACCGGCTGCAGTGGATGCAGCGGCGCTTCGCCCTGCAGCCTGACGAGCGCGCCCTGCTGAAGACGCCGTACACGTTCGACGTGTCGGTGTGGGAGCTGTTCTGGCCGCTGATGGTCGGTGCCGGGCTCGTCATCGCCCGTCACGATGGACACCACGATGCGGACTACCTGCATGCCCTGATGCGCGACCAGCGCGTCAGTGTGGTGCATTTCGTGCCGTCGATGCTGGCCGCCTTCGTCGATGCGCACGGGCTCGGTGCGCTGCCGTCGTTGCGGCAGATCGTATGCAGCGGCGAAGAACTGGGCATCGATGTGCTGGACCGCTGCCGGCAGCGCTTCCCGACCACACGGGTGGCCAACCTGTATGGCCCGACCGAAGCGGCCATCGATGTGAGCTGCTGGGACTGCGATGCACAGGACGCGGGCACCCGCGTGCCGATCGGGCATCCGATCGACAACGTGCAGATGGTGGTGCTTGACGACGACCTGCAGCCGGTACCCCAAGGCGTGGCTGGCGAGCTGTACCTGGGCGGGGAGGGGCTGGCCCGTGGCTATGCCGCAGCGCCGGCGCTCACTGCCGAACGCTTCGTGCCCTCGCCGGTGCCGCGCGCGCCTGGCGAGCGGCTGTATCGCACCGGAGATCTTGCCCGCCAGCGCCAGGACGGCGCCATCGAGTACCTCGGTCGCCTCGACTTCCAGGTCAAGCTTCGCGGCCAGCGGCTGGAACTGGGCGAGATCGATGCGCTGGCCGGCACCTGCGACGCCGTTGCCGGTGCGCTGACCGTCCTGGCGCGGCATGCCAATGGCGAGCCCTATCTGCTCTGCCACGCTGTGCGTGCCGGCGCCTTCGATGACGCCGAGCGGCTGGAGCTGCTGACTGCCCACCTGCGGGCCAGATTGCCGTCCTATGCGGTCCCGGAACGGTTCACGCTGCTGGACGCATGGCCGTTGAACAGCAGTGGCAAGATCGACCGCGCCGCGCTGCCGACATCGGCGAACGTGGCACCGGTCGCGGCCGTCGAGGCCGCACCGCTGACGCCGGTGGGCGCGCAGGTGCTGGCGGCCGTGCGCGAGCTGCTGGCGGTACCGGAGGCCTCGGCCGCCGACAACTTCTTCTCGCTTGGCGGCCACTCGTTGCTGGCCACCCGCCTGTGCTCGCGCCTGCGCGAAACGGCGGGAGTGCACCTGCAGGTCGCCGACGTGCTGCTGCACCCGGTGATCGGCGACCTCGCACGGCGCGCCGACCAGCGTCAGGCCGGTGGCGATGTCGACGCCCCGCCTGCGCCGTCGGCACCGGAGGTCCTGTCGCCGGCGCAACAGCGGCTGTGGTTCGTGGACCAGCTGCACGGCCCCAGCGCGGCGTACACGATGCCGCTGAGCATCCGCCTGGCCGGCGTGCGGGCCCCTGACACCGTGCGCGGACACGTCGCCCATGTGCTCGCGCTGCATCCGGAACTGCACGCCTGCTACGTGGCCGGTACCGACGGTCCGCAGCGGGTTGTCGGCGCGCACCCGCACCCGCCGGTCGCGTTGACCGATCTGTCCGGACACATCGGGCAGGCACGCGAGGATGTGCTCGCCTCGCACCTGCAGGCATTGGCCGGGACCGTCTTCGATCTGGCGGCCGGGCCGATCTGCCGGGCCGATGTGGCCTGGCTGGGGGATGGGGAGTGCGTGCTGACGGTGCTTGCGCATCACATTGCCGCCGACGGTGGTTCGCTGGCCGTGCTGCTGCGGCAGATCGCCGCGCGGTGGAGTGGGGCGGACGCGCTGCGGGCGGGCGACCATACGGGGTACTGCCAGGCGCAGCAGGCGGCGCGCGAGGCCGATGCCTGGCAGGCCGGCCTGCAGCGGATCGCGCAGCGCCTGCAGGGCATGCCGCCGCTGCTGGAGCTGCCCACCGACCTGCCGCGGCCGCCCGTGGCGGGCATCCGTGGCGGAGTCGTGTCGCGCACGCTGTCGCTGCCCGAACGCCACCGTGTCGAGTCGCTTGCCGCCGCCACTGCATGCAGCCCGTTCATGCTGCTGGCCGCGGTCTTCCAGCTGTTGATGTGGCGCTACAGCGGCAACGAGGACGTACCGCTGGGGACCGCGGTGGACACGCGTGACCAGGCGCGGCACGGGGATACGGTCGGTCTGTTCGTCAACACCCTCGTGCTGCGCAGCCCCATCCAGCCAGCGGACAGCTTCCAGGCGCATCTGCGAAGGTTTGCCGGCGATGGCGTGACCGCGTTGCAGGATGCCGCCGTCCCCTTCGACCATGTCGTGGATGCGCTGGCACCCTCCCGCTCGCTGAGCCACGGCCCGCTGGTGCAGGCGATGGTGACGCTGCAGCCGGACGTGGTCGACCCCTGCGCGTGGCCCGACGGCGTGCAGGCCGCGTGGCTGCCACTGCACACGGCAACGGCCAAGTTCGACATCAACCTGCTGATCACCTTCACGCGCCACGGCATGCGCCTGGAGCTGGAGTACCGGCGCGACCTGTTCACATCCGCGTCGGCAGAGGCGATGCTCGCGCATTACGCCGGTCTGCTGGCGTCGGCGCTGGAGCATCCCCTGCAGGCAGTGGCTGCGCTGCCGCTCGGGGCGGCAGTGGCGCCGACGGCGGCTGCGGCCGCACCGGCCACGGTGCCGGGTGTGCCAGGCGATCTGCCTGCGCGCTACAGCGCAACGGCGAAGCGCTTCCCGACGGCCATTGCGGTCAACTGCGCGGACCAGGCACTGACCCATGCGCAGTTGGATGCGCTCAGCGGGCAATGGGCGGCCGCATTGCGCGAGGCCGGCATCGGGCGCGGGAGCCGCGTCGGGCTGTGCATGGAGCGGGGCTGCGACCTCATCGTGGCCATGCTCGCCATCCTCAAGGCCGGTGCCGCCTATGTCCCGCTGGATCCGCGCTACCCGGCCGAGCGGCTGCTGTACATGGCACGCGACGCCGACGTGGCCGGCATCCTCGGGCATCACGCGCATGCAGGGCTGTTCGCCGATGCGTCGCTGCGCTACCTGCCGGTGGAAGCGTTGCAGACCACCGATGCGCCACCGCTGGCGGCCGTGGCCATCGATCCGCAGGAGGCGGCGTATGTGATCTACACGTCCGGTTCCACCGGCCGTCCGAAGGGCGTGGTGGTGACCCATGCCAACGTGCTGCGGCTGTTCGAGGCCACGGCGGCGACCTTCACGTTCGGCCCGCAGGATGTCTGGGCGTTGTTCCACTCCTACGCCTTCGATTTCTCGGTCTGGGAAATCTGGGGCGCCCTGCTGCATGGAGGAAGGCTGGCCGTGGTGCCGTATGCGGTCGCGCGCTCGGCCGACGAGGTTGGCCCGTTCGTCCGCGCGCAGGGCGTGACCGTACTGAACCAGACGCCGTCGGCCTTCCAGCAGCTGCTGCAGGCCGATCTCGCCGGCCCCCCACGGCCCTGGCCCGCGCTGCGCTACATCGTGTTTGGTGGAGAAGCGCTCAACCTGGCGGCACTTGCGCCGTGGTTCGAGCGGTATCCGCAGGGGCCGGTGATGGTGAACATGTACGGCATCACCGAGACCACGGTGCATGTCACGGCGCGGATCATCCAACACGTTGACGTGGACGCGCCCGGCAGCCTGATCGGCGAAGCCTTGACCGATCTGTCCATGTACATCCTGGACGACAACGGCGTTCCGCAGCCTGCAGGCGTGCCGGGCGAACTGCATGTGTCCGGCCCTGGGCTGGCACGTGGCTACCTGGGACGCGCCGAGCTGACGGCCGAACGCTTCCTGCCTGATCCGTTCTCGCCGATCCCCGGCGCACGCATGTACCGCAGTGGCGACCTGGCGGTCCGCCGGGCGCACGATAGCCAGGTGCACTACATCGGGCGGCGCGACCAGCAGGTCAAGGTGCGCGGCTTCCGCATCGAACTGGGGGAAGTGGAGGCGGCCTGCGCGAGCCTGCCCGGTATCGGCCAGGTGGTGGCGCGGGCAACCGGCGATGGCCAGCTCGCCGCGCATGTGGTGCTGGCCGATGGCGGCAGCCTGGACGCCGCCGGCTGGATGCGCCACCTGCGTGGCCGCCTGCCGGAATTCATGGTGCCGGGGATGTGGGTGCCGATGCCGGCGATCCCGCTCACCCGCAACGGCAAGGTCGATGAGGCGGCACTGGCGGCGGCACGCGTGGCGGGCGGCGCTGCCGACACTGCGGCGCCGGTCGGCGGCGCCGACGAGACCGAGCGGCTGGTGCTGCAGTGCTGGTCGCAGCTGGTGGGCTCGGCGTCCATCGGTCGGGATGATGATTTCTTCAGCGTGGGCGGAAATTCCCTGCTGGCCGCCCGCGCCAGCGCGCGGTTGCAGGCCGTGTTCGCCGTGGGCCTGACCGTTCGCGATCTGTTCGATCACCCGACGGCAGCGGGCCTTGCCGCCTGCATCCGGTCGCGCACTGCCGGGCGCGGGCAGCCATTGCCGGTGCTTGGGCCATGCGCCGGTTCCGGCCCGGTGGTGGCCACCACCGGGCAACAACGGTTGTGGTTCCTGGAGCGCCTGGGCGGCGACCCGACGCTGTACACCATGCCGGGGGTGTTCCACATCGACGGTGCGCTCGACACCGCGCGCCTGTCGGTGGCGCTGGATGCGCTGGTGGCGCGCCACCAGGTGTTGAACGCGTCCTTCGTTGCCATCGACGGGGTGCTGCACCAGCAGGTCCAGCCCGCGCGGACCGGACTGCTGGAGGTGATCGATCTTCGCCACCTTGGCGACGCCGAACGGGCGACAGGGTTGGCGGCGCTGATCGATGCCAATGCCTCGCACGCGTTCGATCTCGCCGCAGGTGCGTTGTTGCGCTGCACGCTGGTCAGGCACGGCGACGCCGCCTGGACGATGCTGCTGAACATCCACCACATTGCCTTCGACGGCAGCTCGCTGGCGATCTTCTGCCACGAACTGCGGGCGTTGTACGCCGATGGCGTGGCCGCGCTGCCGGCGCCCACGCTGCAGTACGCCGACTACGCGGTGTGGCAGCACGACACCGCGCACCTGCTGGAGCCGCAGTTGGCGTACTGGCGCGAGGCACTGGACGGCGCGCCTCCCTTGCTGGAACTGACCACGGCATCGCTTCGCCCCCCGGTGCAGTCGCACCGGGGGGGACTGCACCGCTTCGAGATGCCGCCCGCCCTGCATGCAAGGCTCGGACAGCGCTGCCATGCACTGGGCATGACGCCGTTTGTGGTGCTGTCCAGCGCGTATGCGCTGCTGCTGTCGTACTTCTCGGCCAAGCAGGATCTGGTGATCGGCACGCCGGTGGACAACCGCCAATCGCTGGCGTCCCAGTCGCTGATCGGCTTCTTCGCCAACACGCTGGCGCTGCGCTTCCAACTGCAGCCCACCGCCACGGTGGCCGATCTGCTGGAGCAGACGCGGTCGCGTCTGATCCACGGGCTGTCCCACCAGGAGCTGCCGTTCGAACGGGTGATCGAACACCTGCAGCCCGATCGCGCGCTGAGCCACAGCCCGCTGTTCCAGCACATGTTCGTCATGGAACAGGGCGACGAAGCGACCCTGGCGCTGGATGGCGTCCGGGTCACCGCAGCACCGCCCGGCGACCGGGCGGCCAAGTTCGATCTGACGCTGTCGATGCGCGCGTCGGGCGGAACATTGCAGGGCAGCCTGGAGTTCGCGCGCGACCTGTTCACCGCCACCACGGCGGCGCAGCTCGCGGACGCCTACGTGGCGGTCGTGGAGGCGCTGTTGGACGATCCGTCGCGGCGCCTGGACGCACTGGCGCCGCGCTGGCCACAGCCGTCGCTGCTGGACGGCTCGCGGGTTGACCGGTGTGCCCACGCGCTGCACGCACGCGTGCTGGATCAGGCGCTGCGCACGCCGGTCGCCGTCGCCATCGACGATGGGACACAGTGCCTGACCTATGCCGGGCTGGCCGCCGAGGTGGCGTCCACCGCGCACGCCCTGCAACGCCTGGGCATCGTGCCGGGCGAGCGCGTTGCGGTCTGCCTGCCGCGCACCGCCCGCCTGGTGACGACGCTGCTGGCGATCCAGTCGGTGGGCGCGGCCTACGTGCCACTGGATCCGGACTACCCGCGCCAGCGGTTGCTGGACATCCTGGACGATGCGGCGCCCGCGCTGCTGATCGTGGACGCGCGCATCCGTGACAGCGTGCTCGGGCAGATCGGTGATGTGCGGGTCATCACGCTGGACGAGGTGTTGGCCGGACCGGTGCCGGCCGCCATGCCCGCGCTGCCGGCCGTGCCGGTCGGGGCGGTGGCCTATGTGATCTATACGTCCGGTTCGACCGGCCGGCCGAAGGGTGTGGCAATCCGCCATGTCAATGCGAATGTGATGCTCGACTGGGCGCTCACCGAGGTGGACGACGCGGATCTGCAGGGTGTGTTTGCCTGTACCTCGGTGTGCTTCGACCTCTCCGTGTACGAACTGTTCCTGCCGCTGGTGGCCGGTGGCACGGTGGTGCTGGGCGACAATGCGCTGGCTCTGCACCAGGCCGCCGCGCGGCGTCCGCTGACCCTGGTGAACACGGTGCCGTCGGCCATCGATGCGCTGACGCGCGAGCGTCCGCTGCCGGCCAGCGTGCGCGTGGTCAACCTTGCCGGCGAAGCGCTGCCGGCAAGGCTGGTGGAGCGACTGCACGACCAGTCGCCCGCGCTGCGTGTCTACAACCTGTATGGCCCGTCCGAAGACACCACGTACTCGACGTGGGCGTTGATGCCGCGCCGGACCGGCGTCAAGCCGGTGATTGGCGTTCCGATCGCCAACACCCGCGCGTATGTGCTCGACAGCGCCGGTGATCCGGTGCCGTGGGGCGTCCCCGGAGAACTGTATCTGGCGGGCGACGGCGTGGCGCAGGGGTATCTCGGTCGTCCCTGCGCGACGGCCGAGCGCTTCCTGCCGGACCCGTTTGCGATCGACGCGGGCGCGGTGATGTACCGCACCGGCGATCTGGTGCGCTGCGCGGAAGGCGGTGCGCTGGAGTTCATCGGACGCGCCGACCAGCAGGTCAAGCTGCGTGGATTCCGCATCGAACTGGGCGACGTCGAGCACCACCTTGGCCGTCTGGACGGGGTTGGAGAGTGCGCGGTGCTGGTGGTGCCGAGCGCAGGGGAGGATGTCCTGGTCGCGTTTGTCTCGCCGGCCGAAGGGCAGGTGCTGCAGGCTGCCGGGCTGCGTGACGCGCTGGCCCGCGCGCTGCCCGCCCACATGCTGCCAACGCGCTATGTCCTGTTGCCGGCCCTGGCCAGGACTGCGAACGGCAAGCTCGATCGCAGGGCGCTCGCGCTCGATGACGCGGCCTCCGCCCCCGTGGCGCAGGCGACCGCGGCCCTGCCGCCCGGCAACGAGGCCGAACGCGGCCTGCTGGCGCTGTGGCGGGAGATGCTGCCCGGCGAGGTCGCCGGCGTGGACAGCAACTTCTTCCTGGCGGGCGGCCATTCGCTGCTGATGCTGAAAATGCTGCCCCGTGTGGAAGCCATGTTCGGCGTGCCGGTATCGATGCGCGCGGTGTTCGAACACCCCGACGTGCGCGGTCTGGCCCGTCACCTGTCGGCGCAGCAGTGGCTCGCCAACGCAGACCGATCACAGGGAGTGAGCAGCGATGAGCTTGTCGACGAGGGGAGCCTGTAATGTCCATTGATGCACTGCTGCTGGAGCTGCGGGAACGCGGGATACAGGTCTGGATGGAGAACGGGGCGCTTCGCTATCGGGCACCGGAAGGCCGCTTCGATGCGGAACTGAAGGAGCGCGTGGTGGCTGCCAAGGCCGCGATCATCCACGCCCTGGAGGCCTACCAGTCCAGCACCGATGCCGGTGGGGCGCTGCTACGGGTGCAGCGGGGCGACCTGTTGCCGCTGTCGCACGCGCAGGAACGCCTGCTGTTCATGCGCACACTGGGCGGCAACGAAGCGGCATACAACATTCCGGTCGCATTCCGCGTGCGCGGGCCGCTGGATGTCGATCGGCTGCAGCAGGCGGTCGACGCGCTGGTGCGGCGGCACGAGGTGCTGCAGACCCGTTACCCCGACGGGGCCGACATCGCCGGCGCTTCCTGGGTCGACATGCCCATCCCGATCGAACAGCGCGCCGTGTCCGCGCAGGGGCCGGACCTGGACGCGCTGCTGGTGCTGGAGGCTGGCCGTGGCTTCGATCTCGCCGGGGCGCCGCCGCTGCGGGTGACGCTGATACGACTGGATGACGGCGAGCACGTGCTGCTGATCGTGCTGCATCACATTGCGGCCGATGGCTGGTCGCTGGATGTTCTCAAGCGCGATCTCGGCGCGCTGTACGCGGGTGCGACGCTGCCGACGCTGCCGGTGCAGTATGCCGACCATGCCGCATGGCAGCGCAGCTGGCTGCAGTCCAGTGGCCCGCGGATCCAGGCGCAGCAGGCGTACTGGCGGCAGCAGCTTGCCGGTGCCCCGGTGCTGTCCACCTTCCCGGGCGACCGCCCGCGGCCGGTCACGCAGCGTTACCACGGTGCGGTGCTGCGCAGGGCGCTGCCGGGCGGGGCGCGGCAGGCACTGCAGTCGCTGGCGCACGATCACGGCGTCACGCCGTTCGTGGCCGGCCTGGCCGTGTTCAATCTGTTGATGTGGCGGCATACCGGAAGCACCGATCTGGTGGTCGGTACCCCGGTGGCGAACCGCGTGCGCGCCGAAGTGACCGATCTGGTCGGCTTCTTCAGCAACACGCTGGTGATGCGCACCCGCGTGCAGCCCGGTGAGCGCTTCCAGGACCTGCTGGGCAAGGTCCGTGAGACTGTACTGGCCGCGCAGGAAAACCAGGACATCCCGTTCGAGCAGGTGGTCGAGCTCCTGCAGCCACCGCGCAGCCTCAGCCACACGCCGCTGTTCCAGCTGATGTTCTCGATGATCGAGCGCGACACCGACGGCCTGCGGCTGACCGGCTGCGACGTCCAGGCGATTGCTGCCGATACCCATGTCGCCAAATACGATCTCACCCTGACCCTCGAGCACGCTCCCGACGGCACGGAGATGGGCCTGGAGTACAACACCGATCTGTTCGATGCCGACACGGTTGATGCCCTGGCCAGCCAGTTCGCCGCGCTGCTCGAGCAGGCCGGCGCGGCGCCGGCGCGGCAGCTGCCGCAGTTCCGCCTGCCGGCCGACGCGGTCGACCCTGCAGGCCCCGGTATCGCTGCCGACGAGCGCTCGGTGGCCTGTCGTTTCCGTGACGTGGCGCAGCGCGATCCGGATGCCGTCGCACTGCGCTGCGGTGACGTGTCGCTGGATTTCGGCACGCTGGCATCGCAGGTGGCAGCGCTGTCGGCGCGGTTGCGGGCACGGGGCATCGGTCCTGAGCACCGGGTTGGCGTACTGCTGGAGCGCCGTCCGGAGATGGTCGTGGCGCTGCTGGCGGTGCTGGACGCCGGCGCGGCCTATGTTCCGATCGATCCGGACTACCCGGTGGCCCGGCAGGCGTTGATGATCGAGGACGCGGGCCTGAGCCTGCTGATCAGCGCGCCGTCGCTGGGCGCGATCGCCGAGGTGGCCGGTGCCGGTGTGCCGGTCGAGATGCTCGGTGTCGGCGATCCGCTGCCGCCGCCTGCGATGGACGAGCCTGCGGCGGCGCCACCGCCGGAGGCCCTTGCGTACATGATCTACACGTCCGGCTCCACCGGTCGCCCCAAAGGCGTGATGGTGTCGCACGCCAACCTCTGCGGTTTCCTGCATGGCCTGGACCAGCGGCTGCAGCCGGCGCCCAACGAGCGCCAGGTGTGGCTGGCCGTCACCAGCGTCTCCTTCGACATCTCCGTCCTGGAGCTGCTGTGGACGTTGTCGCGTGGGCACCAGGTGGTACTGCAGCAGGAACAGCCTGCTGCTACGGCTGCAGCGGCACTCCCGTTGGCCGGCACCGTACAGCGCCGGCCGGCAGCGCCGGTGGGGTTCAGCCTGTTCTACTTCGCCGCCGAACGCAGCGCGCCGGGCGCGGACCGCTATCGGCTGCTGATGGACGGCGCGCGTTTTGCCGATGAGAGCGGTTTCGAGGCGGTGTGGGTGCCTGAGCGCCACTTCCATGCCTTTGGCGGCCAGTACCCGAGTCCGGCGGTCGCCGCCGCTGCGCTCGCGGCGGTGACGCGCAACGTGTGCATCCGCGCCGGCAGCGTCGTGCTGCCCCTGCACCATCCGGTGCGGGTGGCCGAAGAGTGGTCGATGATCGACCATCTGTCCAAGGGCCGTGCCGGCATCGCCTTTGCCTCGGGCTGGCACTTCAACGATTTCGTCTTCAACCCGGACAACTATGCCGAGCGCCACCAGGTCCTGCGCGACGGGGTGGACACGGTGCGTGCGCTGTGGCGTGGCGAATCGCGGCCGTTCCGCGCCGGCAACGGCAGCGAGGTGGAGATCCGCACCCGTCCCGAGCCGATCCAGCCCGAACTCCCGGTGTGGATCACGGCGGCCGGCAGCCCCGAGACGTTCGAGTATGCCGGGCGGATCGGTGCGAACGTACTCACCCACCTGCTGGGGCAGAGCCTGGAGGAGCTTGCGGGCAAGATCGCGCTGTACCGGCGTACCCGCGCCGAGCATGGGCACGACCCCGAGGCGGGCCGCGTGACGCTGATGCTGCACACCTACGTGGGCGAGGACAGCGCGGAGGTCAGCGCGCGTGTGGAAGCCCCGTTCAAGGACTATCTGCGCAGTTCGGTCAACCTGCTGCGGCCGGTGGCCGAAGCCAATGGCCTGGACCCGGATGTCGACCAGGACGTGCTGGTCGAAGCCGGCTTCCAGCGCTACGCCCGTTCCAGCGCGCTGTTCGGCACGCCCGAGGAATGCCTGCCGATGATCGGACGGCTGCAGGCGATCGGCGTCGACGAGGCGGCCTGCCTGGTCGACTTCGGTATCGACGAGGATCACGTGGTCGAGGGATTCGCGCAGCTGAAGCGGCTGCGCCAGCTGGCCGACGCCGAACACGCGCGGCAGCAGATGCTGGCGCGGCGCACCTACCATCCCGCAGAGGAGACGATGGCCCGCCATGCGGTGACGCACCTGCAGTGCACGCCGTCGTTCATGCGCCTGCTGCTGGACTCCGAGCCGGGCCGGCAGGCGGTGGCCCGGCTGGATGCGGTGCTGGTCGGCGGTGAGGCGTTGCCCGCACCGTTGGCACAGCAGCTGGCGGCCACTGCGCGGTCTGCATGGAACATGTATGGACCCACCGAGACCACCGTGTGGTCCGGGGCCACCCAGGTCACCGAAGCAGCCCCCACGCTGGGCGGCGCCCTTGGCGGCGAGCAGATCCGCGTGCTGGACCTGGACCTGGAACGGGTGCCGACCGGTGTGGCCGGTGAACTCTACATCGGCGGCATCGGCGTCACCCGTGGCTACTGGCAGCGGCCCGCGCTGACCGCCGAGCGCTTCCTTCCCGACCCGCTGTCGTGCGTGCCCGGCGCCCGCATGTACCGGACCGGCGATGGGGCGCGCGGCCGCCGTGATGGCGCGATCGATTTCCTGGGCCGCCTGGACCAGCAGACCAAGTGGCGCGGGTTCCGGATCGAGCTCGGCGAGATCGAGGCGGCCCTTGAAGCAGACCCGGCGGTGACGCAGGCCGTGGCCGTGGTGCGCCACGACAGCGGCGCACCGCCGCGGCTGGTCGCCTACGTGGTGGCCACCGGCATCGCGCAGGGCAGCGTGCTGCAGGACGCGCTGCGTACGCGCCTGCAGCGGATGCTGCCCGATTACATGCAGCCGGACCTCGTCCTGGTGCTGCCGCACATGCCGCTGACGCCGAACGGAAAAGTGAACCGGGCAGCGTTGCCGGCACCGGATGCCGCACAGCTTCCGACCCGGGAGGATGAGCCGCCTGCGACCGACACCGAGCGCGCGGTGGCGAAGATATGGGCGTCGCTGCTCGGTGTGGAGGGCATCGGCCGTCATGCCAATTTCTTCGAGCTGGGCGGGCACTCGTTCCTGCTGGCGCAGATGCACGCGCGCCTGCGCGGCATGGGGCGTCGCGAACTCAACGTGGTGGATCTCTTCCGCAACCCGACCATTGCCGGCCTCGGCGATCTGCTCGATGCCGAGCAGGACGACGATGGCAGCGCGCGTGCGGCGATGATCGCCACGCGCAGTCGGGAACGCGGACAGGCGGCACAGCGGCAACGACAGCAGTTGAAGGAGCGACTCCGCAATGGATGACAGGTTGGACAGCCCGATGGAAGGCATCGCGATCATTGGCATGGCAGGACGGTTCCCGGGCGCGGACGATGTCGCCGCTCTCTGGCGGAACGTGCTGGCAGGGCAGGTCGCGGCACGTCCGCTGAGCGAGCAGCAGTTGCGCGACGCCGGGGTGGACCCGGCCCGCATCGCCGATCCGGCTTACGTGCGGGTGGCGTACGGCCCCCAGGATATCGACCGCTTCGATGCGGGTTTCTTTGGTTTCACGCCGCGCGAGGCGGAGACGATGGACCCGCAGCACCGGTTGCTGCTGGAGTGCTGCCAGCAGGCGCTGGACGACGGCGGGCATGCCCCGGCGCAGTTCGACGGGCTGATCGGCGTGTATGCCGGCGTGGGGACGCCGGCCTACATGATCCGCAACCTGCTGCCGGAACCGGGCCTGATCGATGCGATCGGTACGCTGCAGTTCTCCATCGGCAACGAAAAGAGCTTCGCGGCCACCAAGGTGTCGTTCAAGCTCGGCCTGCAGGGGCCAAGCGTCAACGTGGATACCGCCTGCTCCACCTCGCTGGTGGCGGTCCACCAGGCGTGCCAGAGCCTGCTGTCGTTCGAATGCGACATGGCGCTGGCCGGTGGCGTCAGCCTGAACGTGCCGGTGGACGAGGGGTATCAGTTCCATGAAGGCGGCATCGTCGCTTCCGATGGCCTGTGCCGCCCTTTCGACCACCGTTCGCAGGGAACGGTCAAGGGCGCCGGTGCGGGAATCGTGCTGCTGAAGCGGCTGGACGATGCCATTGCCGATGGCGATCGCGTGTACGCCGTCATCAAGGGATCGGCGGTCAACAACGATGGTGCGCAGAAGGTCGGCTTCACTGCGGCCAGCGTGGACGGCCAGGCTGCGGTCATCGCCCAGGCGCTGGGCGTTTCCGGCGTCCCGGCCGACAGCATCGGTTACGTGGAAGCGCACGGCACCGGCACCCAGCTGGGTGATCCGGTGGAGATCGCCGCACTGTCGGAGGCCTATCGTGCCACCACGGCGCGCACGCAGTACTGTGCGCTGGGCGCGCTGAAGGCCAACATCGGTCATCTCGACATCGCCGCCGGCGTCGCCGGGTTGATCAAGGCTGCCAAGGCGGTGGAGCAGGGCGTGCTGCCGCCTGCCACGCATTTCGAGGCACCCAACCCGGCGATCGACTTTCCGTCGTCGCCGTTCTACGTCCCCACCCAGGCCACGCCGTGGCCGGCGTCCTTCGATGCCCGCCGCGCCGCCGTCAGTTCGTTCGGCATCGGCGGCACCAATGCACATGTGATTCTCGAACAGGCGCCGCTGCCGGCGCCGCCGCCCGCACCCGCACCTGTCCAGGTCCACCCCGCCCACGGTACCCCCACGGCGCGGTCGCAACTTCTGGTGGCGAGCGCGAAAAGCGCGGCGGCACTGGCCGACACCGTGGAGGCGCTGGCAACGGCACTGGCCGACGGCGGGGTGGACATTGCCGATGCCGCCTTCACCCTGCAGGCCGGCCGCAGCCATCACCGGTTCCGCTGTGCCGTGGCCTGCGCCGATGGCGCCTCCGCAGCCGACGCGTTGCGGCGGGAGATGGCCCGCGCCGGCCGCGAGGTCCATTCGAAAAAGCGCCGCGTGGTGTTCATGTTCCCCGGGCAGGGCGCGCAGCATGCGGGCATGTGCCGCGGGCTGTACGAGCACGAGCGCGTGTTCCGGCAGACACTGGACGAGTGCGCGGATCTGCTGCGGCCGGAGCTCGACTGCGACGTGCGCGACATTCTCTTCGCCGATGACGACCCCCGGCTGAAGCAGACCCGCTACACCCAGTCGGCCCTGTTCTGCGTGGAGTACGCGCTTGCCTGCCAGTTGCAGGCCTGGGGCATCCAGCCGGATCTGCTGATCGGCCACAGTCTGGGCGAGTACGTGGCCGCCTGCGTGTCCGGCGTGCTCGGGCTGGAAGACGCGATCAAGGTCGTGGCACGGCGCGGCGCACTGCTCGATGCGCTGGCGCCCGGCGGCATGCTGGTCGTGCCGCTCTCCGAGGCGGCCCTTCAGCAGGCCCTGGCCGACGGCGGAGAGGCCACGGCCGGCTGCGTGGCAGCCGTGGTGAACGCACCCACACTGTGCGTGGCGGCCGGTCCCGTGGAGGCGTTGGAGCGGCTGCGTGATCGACTGGCGCCGCGCACCGAGTGCCACCTGCTGCCCGCCTCGCACGCGTTCCACTCGCCGATGATGGATCCGGCACTGTCCGCGTTCGGCGATGTAATGCGTGGCGTAAGGCTGCTCGCCCCGCGGATTCCGCTGGTGTCCAATGTCACCGGGCGCCTGCTGGCACCCGAAGAGGCGACCTCCGCAGCGTACTGGGTCCGGCATCTGCGTGAGCCGGTGCGCTTCGCCGATGGCATGGACACCGTGCTGGACGGCGGCGCTGCGGTGCTGATCGAAGTGGGGCCCGGCGTCACGTTGACGACGCTGGCCCGGCAACAGCCGGGCATCGATGCGCATGTGGTGTGCAGCTCCCTGCGCCATCCGCGCGATGCCAGCAGCGACCACGCCGCGCTGATGGCGGGCCTGGCCCAGGCCTGGATGGCGGGTGTCGAGATTGACTGGCGTGCCTTCAACCAGGCGCGCAGGGGGCGGCGCGTGGGGCTTCCCGGTGTGGCGTTCGAGCGCCGCCGGCACTGGATCGCAGCGCCGGGGCAGATCATGCCGGCCGAGGTTCTGCCGCCAGCGCTGGCAGCCACCGCAGCTGCACCCAGCGGTGTGCTGCCGCGCGATGAGATGGAGCGGACCGTTGCCGACGTCTGGCAGGCCCAGTTCGGCATTGCGCGCATCTACGTCGACCAGGACTTCTTCGAACTCGGCGGCCATTCGCTGCTGGCGGCGCGGATTCTGGTCGCCCTGGAGGAACGTACCGGCGTTCGCCTGACCATCGCCGACCTGTTCGGCGCGCCCACGGTGGCCGGGTTGGCCAACCGGCTGCTGCTGGCGCAGGTCGACGGGGCCGATGACGCATTGCTGGCGCGCCTGCTGGCGGAGATCGAAGGAGCGCCCGAGCCGCTCGCAGGCTGAGCTGCGCGGCCGGGCACAGGGGTACGGGCGGGAGGCGTCCGTGCCGAAGCAATGGACTTGGAGGCACTACGACATGGATTCGCTGAACGACAGGATCGCCCGTCTCTCTCCCGCCGAACGCGACGCACTGATGCGTGCGCTGCGCCAGCAAGGCACTACGGCGGCACCGGCACCGATCCCGCTGGTGGATCGCAGCCAGTCCGTACATGCCGTCAGTCCGGCCCAGCAGCGCATGTGGATGTTCCAGGAGCGCGGCGGCAATGCGGCGTACAACATGTCGTCGGCGGTCCGCCTGCGTGGTCCCCTTGATCTGCCGGCGCTGCAGTCCGCGCTCGACGACCTGCAGGCGCGTCACGAATCCCTGCGGACCACCTTCGAGCTGGATGGCGTTGCGGTGGTGCAGCGCGTACATCCTGCCGGGGGCCAGGCGCTGACCCAGGTGGATCTGTCACCGCTGACAGCCGCCGATCGCGCCGCGGCGGTGGATGCCCGCTGCGCCGCGCTGAGCCAGCGCGTGTTCGATCTGCAGACCGGGCCCCTGTTCGAAACGCAGCTGCTGCGCGAGGACGCAGAATCGCATGTGCTGCTGGTGAACATGCACCACATCATCTCCGATGGCTGGTCGATGGGTGTCCTGATCGGCGAGCTGAGCCGCCTGTATGCGGCCCATGCGAGCGGGGCGACGGCGGCACTGGACCCGTTGCCGGTGCAGTACGTCGACTACGCGCACTGGCAGCAGGACCAGATGGGCCCTGACCAGGCGCGGCGTCACCTTGCGTACTGGCGCGAGCGTCTTGCCGATGCTCCGCCCCTGCTGGACCTGCCGGGCGACTATCCTCGCCCCGCAACCAAGAGCTTCCAGGCCGCGACGCTGTTCTTCGACCTGGATGCGTCCACGGCCGACGCGGTGGCCGCGCTGGCCCGTCGTTGCTCCGCTACGCCTTTCATGGTGCTGCTTGCGGCATTCGAGGTACTGCTGGGCGTCCACAGCGGGCGCAGCGATATTCTCGTTGCAACTCCCGTGGCCAATCGGGGACGCTCGGAGCTGGCGGGGGTCATCGGCTTCTTCGCCAACACCGTGCTGCTCCGCGATGCGATCGACACGGCACTCAGCTTCACCCAGCTGCTGGATCAGGTGCGGCATGGCACGCTGCAGGCCTATGCCCACCAGGAGCTGCCGTTCGACCAGGTCGTGGACGCGCTGAATCCGGTGCGGAGCACCGCGCACGCCCCCTTGGCGCAGGTGTTGTTCGCGGTGCAGAACGTGCCCGGCGGGGATCTCGCGCTGGGCGGGCTGGCGATCGAGCCGATCGAGATCGGCCGTGAGGGCAGCGATTTCGATCTGGTGCTGGAACTGCAGCCGCAGTCCGCCGGGTACCGTGCGATCCTCACGTACAGCACGGACCTCTACCAGACCGAGACGATGCGCACCTTCGGTGCCCAGTACGGCGCGCTGCTGAGCGCGCTGGTGCGCGCGCCGGAGGCGCCGGTGGCCGGGACGATCGCGGCGGCACTGCCCCCGCGGTTGCCGTTGCCGGAAGGGGCGGCGGTCGATGCCACCACGGTGGCCGCCCTGCAGGCCCGCTGCGCGGACATGCGGCTGGTGGACGCAGACGGCGTCCACGAGGGCCGGGATCTGCTGCAGGCGGCGGTCCCCGCGGCCCGCGCGCTGGCGGGCACCGCCGGCCAGGGGGCGGTGGTCGGTGTGGCGATGGACGATGCGGTGGCAGGCTGGACGGCGGTGCTGGCGTGCTGGCACGCAGGCGTGGTGCCGTTGCTGGTGGACCGGACGTTGCCGGCAGGCGCGCTGCGCGCGCTGCTGGGGCGCCACGGCTGCACCGTCCTCATCCATGACGGAGAGGAACCGGCGTCGCCGCTCGACGCTGACCTGCGCGCGATCGCCTGGCGCGATCTGGTCGCGCCGGACGCCGCCGTCGTCCCGGACGCCCTCTGGTCGCCCCGTCTGGATGTACCGGCCCTGCAGGTGGACTGCGAAGGCACCGCACGGGTCTGCTCGCATGACACGCTGCATGCGGCGGTTCTGCGGCAGGGCCGCTGCTGCGCCTTGGTGCGTGGCGACGACGTCACCCTGTTGCGGCATCCCGGTACGGCAGGATTCGTGCGCGACATGCTGTGGGCAGGCCAGGCGGCGCGCGTGATCCTGCACGCCGGTGGCATGTCGGGCCAGGCGCTGCTCTGCGACGACCGCTGCATCGGCGAGGTGCAGGCGGCGCATCCGGGCCTGCTGCCGCCCATCCTGATCTACGTGGGCGGGGCCACCGATCTGAACCGCCTGCAGGCCAAGGTCGGCGGCGCGCTCGTCCAGCTTCACCATCTCCACGCGCTGACCCCGTCGCCGGCGCATGTAGTCGCGCAGTCGATGGCCGGCGGCAGCGCGTCGCCGGGTCAGGACCGCTGGGAGGCGTGGGATGCCGCGTTGGAGATCTGCGACGCGCAGGGCCGTGGCTGCGCCCCGACCATCGCCGGCAACGTGCGCGTGGCCGGTCCGTCGCCGCTGACGCTGCAGCGACGGGGGCGCTGGCGTCCGGACGGACAGTTGCAGTTGCTGCCGGGGCCGGCCGATGTGGTCCGCCGCGATGGCCATGCGCTCGCACTGGCGGGCATCGAAGCGACGGTGCAGGCGCATGCGATGGTCAAGGATGCGCACGTCGCGCTCCAGCCCACCGCTGACGGCGACCGGCTCGTGGTGTACGTCGTGGTCGCGCGCAGCGAAGCGGTGGCGTCGGTCGCCGAGGCCACCGCGCTGTTGCTGCCGGTGGGCCTCCGTCCGGACATCTGGGTGAGCGTATCGACCATTCCGCTGTGCGCCGACGGTCGGGTCGACCTCGCCGCGCTGAAGATGTGTCCTGCGCTGGCAGACACGGACATGGCGCGGGTAGAGCAGGCGCTGTCCGAGGCGACCGCAGGCGCCGATACGGCCGCAGTGCTGGTGGACACCGAGGTGCAGGCGCGTCGCCACCACCTGGCCGATGCGATTCCGGGCTGGCGTCGCCAGGCCGTGGAGCAGGCCCGGGTCGAGGATGCCGCGGACGCGACAGTGCAGGCGGCGACCGCGCCGCAGGCTGACGCGCTGCTCGAGGGCAATGCCCTGCCGTCGGACCTGCCGACCGACCTGGGGGCCGTGCTGCGGCGCGCGGCGGCCGGCGACCGGGGGGTCATCTGCATCGACCGCGACGGCGTGGCCGTGCGCCGCAGCTATGCCCAGGTGCTGGTGGAGGCCGAGAAGGTGCTGGGCGGGTTGAGTCAGGCAGGCGTTGTCCCCGGCGACATCGTGGTGCTTCAGCTGGCCGACAACCTGGACGTCGTCCCGGTGTTCTGGGCCTGCGTGCTCGGCGGACTGGTGCCGGTGCCGCTGGGGGTGCTGCCCAGCTATGACGTGCCCAGTGCCGGACGCGACAAGCTGCTCAATACCTGCCGGCTGCTGCAGCCCAGGGCGGTGGTCGCCAGCGCGGCCCAGTACAGTGGAATCGCCGCGCTGCTGCGTCGCGAAGACGTGCCCGTCGCCGTGCTCGACGGCGCCGTGCTCGCACGCGCGCAGGCACCGGGTCACCTGCACACGCCCGATGCGGATGACGTCGCCCTGCTGCTGCTGACGTCCGGAAGTACCGGCATGCCCAAAGCGGTGCGACAGAGCCACCGGGCGCTGATCGCACGCTCGGCCGCCACAGCGCTGCACAACGGATTCGATGCCGGTGCCGTATCGATGAACTGGATGCCGCTGGACCACGTCGGTGGGCTGGTCATGTTCCACGTGCTCGATACCTGGCTTGCCTGCGAACAGCTTCAGGTCGCCACCGAGTATGTGCTGGAGGCGCCGCTGCGCTGGCTGGACCTGATCCAACAGTACCGCGCAACCGCCACCTGGGCACCCAACTTCGCCTTCGCGCTGGTCAATGAAGCCGTGGACCACGCGCCCGAACGCAGCTGGGACCTGTCCTCGATGCAGTTCATCCTCAATGGCGGCGAAGCGATCGTCAGCAAGAGCGCGCGCGGGTTCCTGCGTCGCCTGCGCGCCTTCGGCCTGCCCGGCACCAGTATGCGCCCCTCCTGGGGCATGTCCGAGACGTGCTCGGGCGTCGTGTTCTCGCGACTGACCCTGGAGGGCAGCCGTGATGACGATCCGTTCGTCGCGGTGGGCGAGCCGATTCCCGGCGTGGCCATCCGCATCGTGGACGCCGACGACCGCGTGCAGCCGATGGGACGGGTCGGACGCCTGCAGATCCGGGGCCCGAATGTCACCAGCGGCTATCTGCACAACGTCGAGGCGACGTCGGAGGCGTTCACCGCCGATGGCTGGTTCAACACCGGCGACCTGGCCACGATCGGTGCGGTGGGGTTGACCATCACCGGTCGCGAGAAGGACGTGATCATCATCAACGGCGCCAACTTCCACAGCCACGAGATCGAACAGGTGGTGGATGAGACCGGCGCCGTGCAGATCTCCTTCACCGCTGCCACCGCGGTGCGCGAGCCGGGCGCGGCGACCGATCGACTGGCGATTTTCTTCGTTCCCGCCGCAGAAGCGGGGGACACCGATGCCGCCATCCGCGCGGTGCGGCAGGCGGTCCTGCGCGGCTGCCAGGTCAATCCGTCCTACATCGTCCCGTTGTCGGTCGACGATGTGCCCAAGACCTCCATCGGCAAGATCCAGCGTGGCCAGCTGGCCGCGCAGCTGATGGCCGGCCAGTTCGACAGCCTGCTGCGCACGCAGGACCTGCTGGCCGGCAACGCCAACACGGTGCCGGCGTGGTTCCACCGACGCACGTGGCGGCCTGCGCAGCGTCGCGCGATGGGGGCACGCACGCCTGCTGCGCGGATCGCGTTCGTGGATGATGCGCTGCAGGCGCGCGCGCTGCTGGCAGCGTCGGGCGACACCGTGCCGCTATGGCTGGTGTGGCCGGCCGGTGGCGCGCCTGCGGTGGACATCGTCGCACCGGACGGGGCAACGCCTCGAACCCATGTGGTGCGCCGCGACCGCGCCGAGGATTACCGGGCACTGCTGGATGCCGCGCTTGCCAGCACGGCGGGCGTGCTGCAGCTGCTCTGGTTCTGGCAGGACCCCGTCGATGCGCCGGCGCACGACCCGGTGAGTGAGACCGATGCGGCCCTCGCTCCGGTGCGCACGCTGCTGCGGGTGCTGGCGCAGTGCGCTCCCGCGCAGGACGTGCAGTTCCTGCTCGCACGCGGCGGTGAGGCCGGCGCCACGGCGGCAGATGCCGCGTTGCCGGGCCTGCTGCGCACCGCCGCGCTGGAAGCGAGCTGCCTCGAACCCAGCCTGGTGCACCTTGCCGATGCCGACGCGGAGGGGACCGTCGCGCGGCTTCTGGAAGAAGGCAGTGCCGCCGCGCTCGATCACGAAGTGATGTACCGGCGGTCGCAGCGCCTGCTGCCTCGGTTGTCCGAGCTGGACGTCAGCGCCGCCGATGCACAGCCGTTGCCGCTGGTCAGGGGCGGAACCTACCTGCTGACCGGTGGCCTGGGGGGTATCGGCCGGTACCTGGCCAACCGGCTGTGCCACGAGTTCGATGCGCAGGTGCTGCTGATCGGGCGCAGCGCTGCCACGCCCGATGGCGATGCACGTGAGCGTGAGCGGGCCCGCGTCCTTGCCGAGCTGCGGTCGCGTGCGCGCGATGGCGCTGTGCTCTATGTCCAGGCCGATGTCACCGACAGCGCTGCCGTGTGCGCCGCCGTGGCCGAGGCCGAGCGGCGGTGGGGACGGGGGCTGGACGGGGTGTTCCACCTGGCGGGCGATCTGGCGGAGGGCGGCAATGTAGCCGCGCACTGGTCGCAGGCCAGCCGCCACGGCCTGGCGGAAGAGACCGAGCAGGCCTACCGTGCCGCACTGACGCCCAAGGTGGGCGGGCTGCATGCCGTGGTGCCGCTGCTGGAGGAACGCCCGTCGCTGCTCTGCGTGGCGTTCTCGTCGGTCAACGCGCTGTACGGCGGTGCGACGTTTGGTGCCTATTCGATGGCCAACGGTGCGTTGGCCGGGTATGCGGAACAGCTGCGCCCGCGCTTCCCCAACACCTACGTCATCGACTGGGCCATGTGGGACGACGTGGGCATGAGCCAGGACAACCCCGGCTATGCACGCGAGGCCTCGCGCGCGATGGGCTACCACGCCATCAGCCTGGAAGAGGGCTGGGTGTCGATGAAGGCCCTGCTGTGCCGGTCGCCAGGACGCTATTCGGTCGGGTTGGACGGTGCCAATCGACACCTGCTGCCCGACATCGAGGGCACGCCGGCCCGACGCCGCGTGCTGGCTGCCTACATCGCGGCGCCTGCGGCCCTCGTCGCACAGGCGACGGATACCTACCGCGACGGGCTGGGGCACCGGCATGTGCTGGATGTGCGGCCGTGCGAGCGCATTCCGCGCCTGCCCGACGGCTCCCTGGACGAGGCCGCGCTGGCCGGCATGGGCGCCACGGGCGCTGCTGAAGGCCATGATCCGCAGCTGCCGCGCAACGCCTGCGAGCGCACGCTGGTGGAGGTGTGGCGGCAGGTGTTGGGGCTGCAGCGGATCGGGGTGCATGAGAACTTCTTCGAGCTTGGGGGCGATTCGGTACTGGGCACGCAGGTGGTGGCACGGGCCAACCAGGCGGGATTGCGCCTGACCTCCCGGCAGCTGTTCGAGCGGCAGACCATCGCCGAACTGGCCGAGGTCGCGGCGCAACCGGACGCACCGGCGATTCTGGCCGAGCAGGGGGTGCTCAGCGGCGACTGTCCGCTGGCACCGATCCAGGCGTGGTTCTTCGCGCAGCCATTCGCGCACCCGCATCATTGGAACCAGTCGTTGCTGCTCAAGGTCAACCGGCCTTCGCTGGACCTGGCGGCAATGCAGGCCGCGCTTACCGCGCTGGTAGAGCACCACGACGCGTTGCGGCTGTGCTATCGGCAGGACGGGGGCCGCTGGCATCAGTCCTACGGTGCTCCGGAGGAGGTGGTGCCGGAGTGGCACGACCTGGGCATGCATGCACCGGAGGCGGCCGCCCAGGCCATGCAGGACCAGGCCGCCGCGATGCAGGGCAGTCTTGTGCTCGAGCGTTCGCCAGCCCTGCGTGCCGCGTGCTTCGACTTGGGACACGGCGAGCTGCGACTGCTGCTGGTGGTCCACCATCTCGTCACTGACGGGGTGTCCTGGCGCATCCTGCTGGAAGACCTGGCCACGCTCTACACCGCGCATGCGGCGGGTACACCGGCCCTCCTGCCGGCCAAGACCAGCGCCTACAAGGCGTGGACCGGGCAACTCCAGCACTACGCCCGCACTGAGCAGGCCAACGAGCAGGCGCGCTACTGGCACGGCATGCCGCTGGCGCCGCTGCCAGTGCCGCTGCTCGACGGCGGCCACAACCGGCATGGTGGACAGGAGCAGTACGAACTGGCGTTGGACGAAGGCGACACCCACTGCCTGCTCCGGGAGGCCGGCGCGGCCTACCGCACCGAGATCAATGATCTGCTGCTGTGCGCCCTGGCGCTGTCTGCCCGTGCGCTGACCGGCCAGCTTCAGCTCAGCCTGACGCTGGAAGGCCACGGACGCGAAGACCTGTTCGACCAGATCGACGTATCGCGGACGGTGGGCTGGTTCACGTCCATGTTCCCGCTCACGCTGGACCTGCCTGCCGCGGGCGACGAAGGGCGTTGCCTGCTGGCGGTGAAGGAGCAGCTGCGCGCGCTTCCCGGCAAGGGACTGGCCTATGGCGTGGTGCGCTACCTCGGGGCGGGTGTGGATGAGGCGCCTGCACCGGCGGTGAGCTTCAACTACCTCGGACAGTTCGATCAGTCGATGGGGCAGGGCAGCCTGTTCGACCTCGCGCTGGAACACCCTGGCGCCATGCAGGCCCACGACGAGACGCGCACCCATGCGATCGACGTGGTCGCCTTCGTCAAGGACCAGCGGCTGCAGGTGGTGTTCACCTATTGTCCGACGTACGTCCGGAAGGAGGATGTCGCCGCATGGGCCGCGCAGTATGTCCAGGCGCTGCGCGGCCTGGTGGGACACTGCGTGCTGGCATCCAGCGGCGGACTGTCGCCCTCCGATGTACCGCTGCTGGAGGACGGACAGGAGGAACTGGACGCGCTGGTCGCGTCCACCGGGCTGGCCTCGGCCCGCATGATCGAGACGATCTTCCCGGTCACCCCGATCCAGCACGGACTGATCTACCACTCGCTGCTGGCCCCCGGTGAGGGCGTGTATGTATCGCACCTCCGCAACCAGATCAGCGGGCGTCTGGACGCAGTTGCCTTCCAGCAGGCCTGGCAGATCGTGGCAGGGCGCCACGATGTCTACCGCGCCAGCGTGCAGCGCGCAGCGGGTGCGGTACCGGTGATGGTGGTACAGCGCAGCGTCGACCTTCCGTGGGTCTTCCATGACTGGCGGTCGCTGCCGCCGGCCCAGCAGGAGCAGCGCTACCAGGCGCTGCTGCAGGAGGACCGCGAGCGCGGCTTCTGTTTCGAACAGGCGCCGTTGCTGCGGGTCTACCTGCTGCAGTTTGCCGACGATGTCCACCGCTTCGTGCTCAGCGAACACCACGCGGTGTCTGATGGGTGGTCGCGATCGATCGTGCTCGCCGAAGTGCTGGCGTGCTACCAGGCGCTGGTGGCAGGCCGCCGGCCGACGCTGCCCGAACCCCGCCGTTTCGCCGATCACGTGGCGTGGCTGCGCCGCCAGGACCGCACCTCGATGGCCGCGTATTGGCAACGGACCTTCGAGGGACTGTCGCCGCGCCAGCCACTGGCCGGTGGCAGCCTCGCTGCTCCCGCACGCGGAGAGAAGCGTCCGTGCGCCTCGCGCGGCACCCTCGACGGACGGCACACGGCGGCTCTGCAGGCGCTTGCGCGTCGCTGCCAGTTGACGCTCGGCGTGCTGGTGCAGGGCGCCTGGGCGATTCTGCTCGCCCGCTACAGCGGCGACGCGGACGTGGTGTACGGGTGTACCGCCTCGGGGCGGCCGGTGGATCTGCCGGGCGTTGAACGCACGGTCGGACCCTTCATCAACAGTCTGCCGGTGCGGGTGCAGGTCGACGACACGCGGGAACTGCTGCCGTGGCTGGCCGGTCTGCATGCCGCGCAGTCCGAGCGTGAATCGCACGGACACTGCTCGCTCGCCGATATCGTGCAGTGGACGGGCCTTGCCGCCGGTACGCCGCTGTTCGACACGCTGGTGGTGTTCGAGAACTATCCTGCGGTCGATGGCGTTCTGGGCGATGGACTGCGGATCGACTGGGCCGACGCGCTGGACCAGACCGAGCTGCCGTTGACATTGATGGTCGAGCCCGGCGAATGCCTGTCGTTCTGCCTGTACCACGATGCACAGCGTTTCGCCCCGGCTGCTGCGACACGGCTGCTCGGCCATCTGGCCCGGCTGCTGCAGTCGATGGCCGAACAACCGGCCTCGGCGCTGGGCGCGCTGCCCATGCTCACCGCAGCCGAGCAGGCGGCCATTGATGGGGAGTGGAACGCCACTGCCACCGATCTGGGGGACCCCGACGCGACCCTGCATGGCCTGTTCGCTGCCCAGCTTGCGCGGACGCCGGATGCCGTGGCGGTCATCGCCGACGACAGGCAGATGACCTACCGACAGGTGCACCAGCACGCGCTTGCCGTGAGCCGGCGGCTGTCCGCCGCCGGCGTGCGCCCCGGGCAGCACGTGGCGGTGGTGATGGAGAAGGGCTGGCAGCAGGTGGTCGCGGTATACGCGGTTCTGTACGCGGGCGCGGCCTACCTGCCGATCGAGTCGTCCTGGCCGGCCGAGCGCCGTGCCTTCCTGGTCGGCCACGGTGAGGCAGCCGCAGTGCTGTCGGTGCCGGGTGTCGCCTGCGGGGATGTGCTGCCCGCGGGCGTGGCACGGCTGGACATCCACGCCGATGATGCGCTGCTGGAGGGGCCGGTGCCCGCACTGCAGGTGGCGACCGATCTGGCGTACACGATCTTCACCTCCGGCTCGACGGGGCAACCCAAGGGGGTGATGATCGATCATCGCGGCGCGGTCAACACCGTCCGCGACATCAATGCGCGCTTCAACGTGGAGGCGCGGGATCGCGTGCTGGCGGTATCGTCGCTGAGCTTCGATCTTTCCGTGTATGACATCTTCGGCCCGCTGGCAGCAGGGGCTGCGGTGGTGATGCCTGCCGCGTCCGCGCAGCAGGATCCGGCCGCCTGGACGCAGCTGCTGCAGGCCCACGGGGTGACGCTGTGGAATTCCGTGCCGGCGCTGCTGCAGCTGCTGGTGGACGAGCTGGAGCGGCAGGACCGCTGTCTGCCCGGCAGCCTGCGGCTGGCGATGCTGAGCGGCGACTGGATACCGCTGTCGTTGCCGCAGCGCTACCGGGCGCGCTTCCCCGGCGGCGCGATCGTGTCGATGGGCGGGGCCACCGAGGCGTCGATCTGGTCCATTCTCTATCCCATCGGCGAGGTCGACCCGTCCTGGCCCAGCATTCCGTACGGCAAGGCACTGGCCAACCAGCGCTTCTACGTGCTCGATGCAAGGCTGGCGCCTTGCCCGATCGGCATCGAGGGCGACCTGTTCATCGGCGGCGTCGGCCTGGCTCTCGGCTACTGGCGCGACCCGGTGAAGACCGCCGCCAGCTTCATTGTCCATCCCGGCACGGGGGAGCGCCTCTATCGCACCGGCGACAGGGGGCGCTACCTGGACGACGGCAACATCGAGTTCCTGGGGCGCGCCGACTTCCAGGTGAAGGTCAACGGTTATCGCATTGAACTGGGCGAGATCGAAGCAACGCTGCAGCAGCAGCCGGGCGTTGGCGATGCGCTGGTGGTCGTCCGCGAGGACACGCCGGGCGAACGCCGGCTGGTGGCCTACGTGCGGCCCTCGGAGACCGGCGGACCGGTGGCGGCCACGCTGCGGGAGGCACTCGCCGAGCGCCTGCCGCATTACATGGTGCCGTGGCATTACGTGACGCTCGCGGCCTTCCCCTTGTCGGCCAACGGCAAGGTGGATCGCAAGCAGTTGCCGCTGCCGGACGGGCAGGCGGCGACGCTGCCGGTGGCGCCCGGTACCCTGTCGGCCAGCGAGGAGCTGCTGCTCGGCATCTGGAGTGAAGTGCTGGACCGGCCGGTCGTGGACCGCGACAGCAACTTCTTCGAGATGGGCGGGCACTCGCTGTTGACCGCCCAGGTCGTGGTCCGCGCGCGGGAGGCGTTCTCCATTGACCTGCCGGTGCGCGCGCTGTTCGAGTCGCCCACGGTGGCTGGATTGGCATCCCGCATCGATGCGCACCGGTCTGCAGGCATTTCCCGTCGAGCGCCGTCGGGGCCGGTCGCCGACGATGGCGCGCTGTCCTATGCGCAGCGTGGTCTGTGGTTCCTGGACCGTCTCCAGGGCCAGGACGCGACCTACAACATCACCACCGCGCTGCGCCTTGACGGGGTGCTCGACGAGGAGCGCCTGCGCGACTGCCTCGCGCACCTGGTGGAGCGCCACGCCGCCCTGCGCACGCGCTTTGTCGACGACGCCGGCGTTCCGCGGCGGGTGGTGGATGAGGGCAGGGCGGACGCGATGCGGCTGATCGCCTGCGACGCGGAGGCGCTGGAGGCCATCGCGCGTGAAGAGGCCGCAGCGCCGTTTGACCTCGCGACCGGGCCGGTGCACCGGTTCACCCTGGTGCGGATCGGGCCGGTGCAGCATGTGCTGCTGCTCAGCGTGCATCACATTGCCGCCGATGGCTGGTCGATGGCGCTGCTGCTGCGCGAGCTGGCGGCACTCTATGCAGGCGGTACCGAGGGCGCCCGGTTGCCGCCGTTGCGGCTGCGCTACGCCGATCACGTCGCGCGCGAACGCGCGCTGCAGATGGAGGGTGTCACCGGGACGCAGCTGGACTACTGGCGTACCCGGTTGGCCGGCCTGCCCGCGCTGCTGCCGATCCGCACCGACCTGCCGCGGCCGGCCGTGCAGAGCTTCCGGGGCGCCACAGTGGACCTGCGCATCGGCGGCGCGGTGCGGGATCGCGTTGTCGCGCAGTGCAACAAGCAGGGCATCACGTTGTACATGTACCTGCTCGCGGCGCTGGATGTGGTGCTTGCGCACGCCAGTGGCAGCCGCGATATCGCGGTGGGAGCGACCGTGGCCAACCGCGCCGAGCGGGACCTGGAAGCGGTGTTCGGCCTGTTCGCCAACCAGGTGGTCATGCGCGTGGATCTTGCTGGTGATCCCACCTTCGAGGCACTGCTCCGGCGCGCACGTCAGACCGCCCTGGATGCGTATGCGCATCAGGACGCGCCCTTCGACCAGGTGGTGGACGCGGTGGGCCATCCCCGCACGCTGGCCCACACCCCGCTGTTCCAGGTGAAGCTGGTGCTGCAGAACGTCCCGATCCAGCAGGAGGCGATGCCCGGCCTGATGGTCGAGCCGGTGGGTGTGGACGCCGGCTCGTCCAAGTTCGACCTGCAGTTCACCATCGAGGAGGTGGAAGGCGAACTGCGTGGCAGCCTGAGTTTCAACACCGATGTATTCACCCGCGCCACCGCTGAGCGCCTGTCGGCACAGTTCGCGCACCTGCTCGACGTCTCCAGTGCAGCACCCACGCAGACCGTGGAAGCGCTGATCGAGGCACTGGCACGGATCGAGGACGCCGCGCAGGCGCGCCAGGCGGCATCGTTGCAGGAAGCATCCCACGGCATGCTGGCGCGCAGTCGTCGGCGCAACGCCATCATCAACGAAGGAGTCGTCGACCATGAGTGAGATCGAATCGCCGTCCTCGCTGTCCCTGTTGCGCCAGCGCAGCGGGCGGCGCCAGGTGCCGGTGTCGGGCAACCTGGTGGAGGAGCTGGACTTCGCCGACGGGCATCCGATACCTCGGCGCCTGCAGGCGAACGCCGGGGCGCAGATCGATCCCGTGGCCTGGACCCGCACCCATCGCGCGCAGTTGCGCGAGTGCCTGCTGCGGCACGGCGCCTTGCTGTACCGCAACATGGGCATCGACGATGTGGCCGTGTTCAAAGGCGTGGTGGATGCGCTGGGCGGCGGCGAACGGCTGACCTACGAGAACCGCTCGACGCCGCGCACGCAGCTGGACGACCGCATCTACACCTCCACCGAGTATCCCGCCGAGTACGCCATTCCGCTGCACAACGAGAACTCGTACACGCATGCGTGGCCGGGCGTCATCTATTTCCATGCGCAGCAGCCGAGCGCCGAAGGCGGTGAGACGCCGATCGCCGACAGCAGGAAAGTGTATGCGTCGCTCGATCCGGCGCTTCGCGAGCGCCTCGAACGGCGAAAAATAATGTATGTTCGCAACTACGGTGAACTGGACCTGTCTTGGCAGGAAGTGTTTCAGACTGAATCGCGCAGCGAGGTCGAAACATTCTGTGCCCAGGCGGGCATCGGGTTCTCGTGGCGGGAAGGGGAACGGCTTCGCACCTGGCAGGTATGCCAGGCGTCTGCAACACACCCACTGACCGGCGAGAAGGTCTGGTTCAACCAGGCCCACCTGTTCCATGTGTCTTCCTTGCCGGAAGACCAGGGGGCGATGCTGCTGGCTGCATGCGGAAGGGACAACCTTCCCCGGCATGCGTGCTACGGCGATGGGGGGGAAATAGAGGACAGCGTGCTGGAAGAGATCCGTGGCTGCTATGAACGCCATGCGATCCGCTTCCCCTGGCAGAGTGGTGACCTGCTGGTGTTGGACAACATGCTGTTCGCGCACGGTCGCATGCCGTTTCGCGGCCCCAGGAGGATTCTGGTGGCCATGACGGACTGAACCGTTGCAGCACTGTCAGCCAGGAACGCAGTTGGACTTCAAGGGATGAAGGAAAACCATGCTGGAAACTGATGTCGGATATCGTCTGTCACCCCTGCAGCGCCATGCATGGCAGGGACGCGGCACGGGAACGGGGTACAGCGCCGCAGTGTTCGCTCTGGATGCGCCGCTGACGCCGGATGCACTGGCAGCGCGGCTGCAGCGGCTGGCTGCCGAGCTGGAAATCCTGCGGGTCGAACTTGTCCAGGTGGATGGGCTGCGCGAACCGGTGCAGTACGTCCGCGAAACGGCGCGCTGC
Organism: Stenotrophomonas sp. NPDC077421; assembly: GCF_049545505.1. Taxonomy (NCBI): domain Bacteria; kingdom Pseudomonadati; phylum Pseudomonadota; class Gammaproteobacteria; order Lysobacterales; family Lysobacteraceae; genus Stenotrophomonas; species Stenotrophomonas sp. NPDC077421. The sequence goes on from NZ_JBMWDP010000022.1 coordinate 48,986, forward strand.
CATGTGGTCGCAGGCAGGCTGGCGACGGAGGCGGACGTCGACACGCTGGTCGACGCCTGGCTGGACTGCAGCGCGAGCCGGCAGGCGAACCTGGCGGTGGCGCTGCTGGACGCAGCGACCGGCCCTCGGCACCTGCTGCTGCGCGCGCCCACCTGGATCGCCGATGACGCCGCGCTGGCACTGCTCGCGCAGGCGTTGGCCGCGTCCGAGCCGTTCGTGGCCGACACGCAGTACATCGATATCGCCGAGTGGATGCACGACGTCCTGGAAAGCCCGGTCGCCGAAGCCGGGCGCGCGTTCTGGTCCTCGCTCAACGCAGACGCCGCGCACGCGGCACGGCTGCCGTTCGCGCGCCATGCCGCCTCGTCCAGCGTCACCCCGGCGCGGCGGAACTACCGGGTGGAGAGCGGCGTGACCGGTCCGGTCGAACCGGAACTGCAGGCTCTGCTCGCCTGGCACGGCGTGCTCTCCCGATGGTGCGGCGTGGGCGCATTGGACCTGACGCTGTTCGATCACGGCCGCAGGTTTGACGAACTTGCCACGGTGATCGGGCCTGTCGCCCGCGCGATTCCGCTGCGCTGCGATACCTGCGGCCTGACGGCGGCCGACAGCGCGGCGCGTATGGCGGACGCGCTCGCGCAGGCGCGGCGGCATCAGGAGTATTTCGATCCGGCCCTGCCTTTGCCTGTGCACGGATATCAGTGGCGCACGAGCGGCGGCAACGGCGGTGCGCGGTGGCGCGGCGACAGCGGGCTGGCCATCATGCCGGGTCAGCTGGTGCTGCGGGCGGGCATCGACGCGGGCGCGTGGATGCTTGAATTCGTGTTCGATGCCCGCTGCTTCAGTGCGGCCGATATCGACGTGCTGGCAGAGCAGATGCGCAGCGCGCTGCTGCAGGCGCCGCTGGCGGGGTACACCCCGCTGTGCGGGCCTGCGGTCACCCCGGCGCGTCCGGTCAGTGCCGATGCCCTGTTCGATGCATGTGTGGCAGGGTTCCCACATGCGCCGGCGGTCCGGTCCGGGCAGACGGTCCTGGATTACGCGGCGCTGGATCACCAGGTGGGCCGCATCGCCGATGCGCTGCTCGACCTCGGCGTACGGCACGGTGATCGGATCGCGCTGGTGCTGCCGCGCGACGCGGCGTGCATCGCGGCGATGCTGGCCGCGCTCCGCTGTGGCGTTGCCTACGTACCGCTGGACCCGGACGCACCGACGCAGCGGCTTGCCGACATCCTTGCCGAAGCCTCGCCGCGCGTGCTGGTGCATGCCGGCGCGACGGACCGCTGGGCGTCGCTGGACGGCATGGCGACGCTGGATGTCACGCGGTTGCCAGCGCGGGCCGAAGCGGCGGTGCGCCCGTCGCGGATAGCGGTCGATCCCCTGCAGATCGCCTATGTGATCTATACGTCCGGTTCCACCGGCCGACCGAAGGGCGTGGAAGTCAGCCACCAGGCGGTATGCCACTACGTACAGGCCATCGAGCAGCGTCTGGGGCTGGAGGCGTCGGCGTCGCTGAGCGCGCTTTCCACGTGGACCGCCGACCTCGGCTACACGGCGCTGTATGGCGCGCTGCTCACCGGGCGCTGTTTCGACATCGTGCCGTCCGACACCGTGCTCGACCCGGCTCGACTGAGCCTGCATCTGGCCCAACATCCGGTGGACTGTCTCAAGATCGTCCCATCCCATCTGGCCGCGCTGCTGGAGGTGCCGGGGGGCGAGGCCGTGCTGCCGCGGCAGTGCCTGGTGCTGGGGGGCGAGGCGGCGGCACCGGCCCTGCTGGCGCGCCTGCGCGAGCGTCGGCCCGACCTGCGGGTCGTCAACCACTACGGCCCGACCGAGACCACGATCGGCGTGGCGACCCATGAGGCGCAAGGCGCACCGCATCATGCCGGCCTGCCCATCGGCCGAGCGCTGGGACACCTGCGGCTGCATGTGCTCGACGCACAGCTGCAGCCCTGTCCGGTCGGCGTGATCGGTGAGCTGTACATCGCCGGTGCCGGCGTGGCGCAGGGCTATCTGTCCCGGCCGGACCTGACCGCCGAACGGTTCCTGCCCGAGCCGGTGTCCGGCGAGGATGCTCCCGGTACGCGCATGTACCGGTCCGGTGACCGTGCCCGCTATTGGCCGAACGGCGCGCTGCAGCTGCTCGGTCGCGCCGATGACCAGGTCAAGATCCGCGGCCATCGCGTTGAACCGGGCGAGGTGGCGGCGGTGCTCGGCCGTCTGCCCGGCGTCGGCGCCGCCGTGGTGGTTGCCCAGGAGGCCGGCGCGGACGCGTGGCTGGCGGCGTATCTGGTGCCCACCGGTGCGGTGCGTCCCGGCGATGCGGCGCTGCTAGCGCAGCTGCACACGTGCCTGCCCGCCCACATGGTGCCGTCGGCGCTGGTGTGGATGCAGCAGTTGCCGGTGACCGCCAACGGCAAGGTGGACCGGCGCGCGCTGCCGCCTGCCAGCCGCCAGCGAGGCAGCGGCCGCGCCGTGGTTGCGCCGCGCACGTCGCGGGAGCACGACATCGCCGCGATCTGGACCGCGCTGCTTGGCGTGGACGAGGTCAGCGTGGAAGACAATTTCTTCGACTGTGGCGGCCACTCGCTGCTGCTGGTGCAGCTGAAGGCACGGCTGGACGCCGCATTTGGCAGGGAGATGCCGATCGTGACCCTGTTCCAGGCCACCACCATCGCCGCCCAGGCGCGCTTCTACGACGCATCGTCGGCACCGGCGACGGGGCAGGGCGCTTCGACGGCCGAGCACGACATGGCCCGCCGTGCGGAGAAGGCGCGCGCGGCGCTGCAGCGCCAACGCGAGGTACGTACCGATGGCTGATACCTCTGTGCCGGCGCAGGCCGTGGCCATCATCGGGATGGCCGGACGGTTCCCGGGCGCGCCCGATACCGACACGTTCTGGGCGGCGATCCGTGACGGTCGGGAGTGCATCGTCGATCTGGACGCCGCTGCGCTGCAGGCGGCCGGCGTGGATGCAGCCACGGCAGCACGCCCCGGCTATGTCCGTCGTGCGGCGGTGATGGCGGCCGTCGAAGACTTCGACGAGGCCTACTTCGGTATCACCCCGGGCGACGCCCAGCTGAAGGACCCGCAGCACAAGGCGCTGCTGGAGTGCTCGGAAACCGCCCTGCAGGATGCCGGCTACGTGGCCGCCACCTATCCGGGGTTGATTGCCATCTACGCCAGCGTGGGCACCAGCGGGTATCTGTACCAGCATCTGCTGGCCTCGCCGGACATAGTGCACAGGGTGGGCGTGCACCCGCTGTACCTGCACAACGAGAAGGACTTCGCGCCCACCTTTGTCTCCTACACCCTCGGGCTGCGCGGCCCCAGCCTCAACGTCAACTGCGGCTGCTCGTCCTCGCTGGCGGCGGTCCACCTGGCCTGCCGCAGCCTGCTTCAGTACGAGACCGACATGGCCCTGGCCGGGGCGGCGTCCATCCTGGCAACGCAGACCAGCGGCTACGCCTACAACGAAGGCGGCATCCTTTCGCCGGACGGGCATTGCCGTCCGTTCGACGCCGCCGCGGCCGGCACGCTGCCCGGCAGCGGTGTCGGCATGGTGGTGCTCAAGCGCCTGGAGGACGCGATCGCCGATGGCGACCACATCCACGCGGTGATCCGTGGCTCGGCGATGAACAATGACGGCCGCGGCAAGATCGGCTTCACCGCGCCGAGCCCGGAAGGGCAGGCACGGGTCATCCGCGAGGCGCTGCTGGTGTCGGCGGTCGATCCGGCCGAGGTGGACTACATCGAAGCGCATGGCACCGGCACCCGGCTGGGCGACCCGATCGAACTGGACGCGCTGCATGCGACCTACGGCGCGGGTGGAACGCAGCCGTGCCACCTTGGCTCGCTGAAGGCCAACATCGGGCACCTCAATGCCGCCTCCGGCGTTGCCGGACTGATCAAGGCGTCGCTGTCGCTGGCGCATGGGCTGATTCCCCCGCAGGTGGGCTTCGTCACCCCGAACCCGGCGCTGCAGCTGAGCGGATCGCGGTTCCGGATTGCAGCCAACCCTGCGCCCTGGCCAACGCGGGCGCGGCCGCGCCGTGCCGGCATCAGTTCCTTCGGCATCGGCGGTACCAACGTCCATGCCGTGCTGGAGCAGGCGCCGCCGCGCGCGCCGGGGCGGGAGGGCGGCATCCACGTGCTGCCCGTGTCGGCGCTGGATGAGGTGGCGTTGGCGCAGTCGAGCGCCGCGTTGGCGGCCCATCTGCAGGCCAACGCCGGCCTGGCGCTGTGCGACGTGGCCCATACCCTGCAGCAGGGGCGGCGGATGTTGCCGCTGCGGCGCGCGGTCGTCGCGCGGACGCTGGAGGACGCCGTTGAGGCCCTGCGGCGGCCGGATGCCGGGACGCGTGTGGCGCAGCCTGGCGCGCGGGTGGCCATGCTGTTCCCTGGCCAGGGCAGCCAGTATCCAGGCATGGCGGCGGCGCTGCATGCCGCCGATCCGGCCTTCCGTGACGCGTTCGATGCCGGCGAACAGCTCCTGCGGCGCCTGCTTCCGCACGACCTGCGCGCGCTGTTGCTGCAGCCGGGCGATGGGGCGGCGGCCGAATGCCTGCGCCAGACCGAGGTGGCGCAACCGGCCATCTTCCTGGTCAGCCATGCGCTTGCCAAGGCATGGCAGGCCCGGGGTCTGGAGGCCGATGCGATGCTCGGGCACAGCCTGGGCGAGTATGTCGCCGCCACCCTGGCCGGGGTCTTCGACCTGGCGGACGCCCTGACGCTGGTCGTGGCGCGTGGGCGCGTCATGCAGGAAACGCCGCAGGGGGCCATGCTCAGCGTCGCGCTTCCCGCCGACGCGCTTGCGCCGCTGTTGCCGCAGGGCGTGACCATTGCGGCCTACAACGCGCCAGGACACTGCGTGGTGGCAGGCACCGCCGCAGACATCGACGCGCTCGACACGCAGCTGGCATCCACCATCGCGCGACGCCGCCTGGTGACCTCGCACGCCTTCCACTCGCCCCTCGTGGAAAGTGCCGTCCCTGCATTCCGGGCGGTGCTGGACTCGGTACGGATGCGCCCGGCAGTGCGTCCGTTCGTCTCCAACGTCACCGGCGACTGGGTCGATGCCGGGCACTGCGCCCGGTCCGACTACTGGGTGGACCACCTGCGCAGCCCGGTCCGGTTCGACCGCGCCGTACGCACGCTGCTGGCCGGTGGCAGCGACCTGCTGCTCGAAGTCGGCCCTGGCCAGGGGCTGACCTCGCTCGTACGGCACTCGCTGGCCGACGGCGCGCACGCCGCGGTCGCACTGTCCACCCTCGGGCATCCAGCAGCCGTTGGCGACGAGGCCGCGGCGATGGCGCGCGCCCACGCGCAGCTCTGGTGTCACGGTGCCGGTGTGGTCTGGAACGTGCCTCCCGCAGGTGAGCGCCGCCGTGTCCCGCTGCCGACCTATCCGTACCAACGGCGTCGCCACTGGGTCGAACGCCCAGGCATGGCTGCGCCACCGAAGGCGGCGGTGGTACCGTCCACGCAGGCCGCTGCGCAGCCACGGCACGAGACGGCACCGGTGTCCGGTGATGCACTGGCCTCGCTGCTGCTCACCCTCTGCGCCGAGCGGCTCGGGCGCGCGCAGGCGGGCCCGGCGGACAACTTCTTCGATCTCGGTGGCGATTCCCTGGTGGCGACCCAACTGATCGCGCATCTGCGTGCCGCCACGGGCAGCCGCATCACGCTGGACCAGTTCCTGTCCGCCCCCACGCTGGGCGACGTGGTGGAGCGGGCGCGACAGGCATCGCCGGCGCCGGCCGCGACGCCGCTGCCGGACGTGTCACCACTGGACGCCGCACAACGCACCCGCAAGGTGGCGCTGTCCGCCGCCCAGCAGCGGATGTGGTTCTTTGAACGCCATGAGGGAGGTGCAGGCGCCAACACCATCCTGACCACCGCGCGCCTGAGCGGACGCGTCGATCACGCTGCCCTGTGCGCCGCCTTCGAAGCGCTGGTCGCTGATCATGCTCCGCTGCGCACGGCATTCTTCGAAGAGGACGGCCGTCCCTGGCAGCGCGTGCTGCCGGCAGCCACGGTCGACATCGAACGGGTCACGGTCGCGCAGGGGCCGCTGCAGGCCGGGGAGGTCGATCGGATCCTGGGCGACTTCGCCGCCCGGCCGTTCGATCTGGAGCAGGGTGGGTTGATCCGCGTCCTGCTGGTCTCTCTGGGCGAAGACGACCTGGTGCTGGCGGTCGCGCTGCACCATATCGTGGGTGACAGCTGGTCGATGGGCGTGCTGATCGCCGATCTGCAGGCGCACTACCTGCGCAGCATCGGCGCGGCCGACGGCCCGGCCCCTGGCGTACGCTCGCCGGACGCGATCGATGTGGCCGCCTGGCAGCGGTCGCCGCAGTGGCAGGCGATGGCCAGCGGGCAGCTGGCGTACTGGACGCAGACACTGGCGGGGGCGCAGACGCACGCCAGCATCGCCGATCCGGCACGCCGCAGCGTTGAACGCAGTTTCGACGGCAGAGTGGTGACGCGCCAGCTCGATGCATCGCTGGAATCGGCCATCGTCGGGTTCGTGCGTCAGCGCCGGACCACCCGCTTCTCGCTGTACCTGGCGGCCTATGCGCTGCTGCTGGCGCAGGAAAGCGGCGTGGGGGACATCATGATCGGCACCGATGTCGCCAACCGCACCCGTCCCGAGATGGAAGGCATGATCGGCTTCTTCGTCAACCTGCTCGCGCTGCGCGTGCGGTTGCAGCCCGGCGAACAGGTGGACGCGTACCTGGCGCGCGTCCAGGCGCTAGCGATCGACGGCCACTCCAACCAGGACGTGCCCTTCGACCAGGTCGTGGCCGCGCTGGACCTGCCCCGCGACCGCCGTTTCGCGCCGCTGTTCCAGCACAAACTGGTGCTGCAGAACGCGCCCGTGCCACCGCTGCAGCTGCCCGGCGTGCAGGTGCTCGCCTGGCCGCATGCGCGCGAGTCGGCCGAGCTGGACATGGTGGTGACCGGTTGGAGCAACGACGCCGGGGCGGGGCTGCGCATCGAGTACAACCGGCTGCTGTTCGACGCCGACGCGGGTGAGCGCTGGCTGGACAAGCTGTGCCTGCTGCTGCAGCGGCTGGTGGAGCAGACCGGGGTGCCGGTCGATGCGCTGCTGGCCGAACTGCATGCGGCCGACCAGGCACGCCGGGAACACGATGAACGACTGGCCGCCGGCAGAATCGGCATGGTCAAGCGACGACCAATCAGCGGCAAGGTTGCCGCCCAGGCTGACAGGAGTGAGGCATGACGATGGAACAGGACGCGGCCAGCGGGTTGCGCGGCACGCGCCGGCGTGGGATGAGCGTGTCGGGTGCCGGGCGCGTGACACGGTCGGTGATGCACGCGCAGTCCGGCCTGCCGCTGGTGTTCACCGCCCAGTCGCCCGGGCAGGTCCTCGGCGAGTGGATACAGGCCAACCGCGAGGAACTGGCCGCCCTGCTGCTTGAACACGGCGCACTGCTGTTCCGTGGCTTCGCGGTCGGCACCAGTGCCGCCTTCGAACAATGCATCGTCGCCGGGTCGGGCGCGTCGCTGGAGTACCGGTTCCGCGCCTCGCCGCGCACCACCGTGGCCGGCAACATCTATACGTCCACCGACTATCCCAGCGACCAGTGGATTTTCCCGCACAACGAGCATTCCTACTCGCCGGTCTATCCGCTTCACCTCTACTTTCATTGCGCCCTCCCGTCGTCCACGGGTGGCGCCACGCCGTTTGGATCGACCCGCCGGATCACCGCGGCGATTCCGCCGCACATCGTGGAGGCGTTCGAGCGACGTCAGATCCTGTACGTCCGCAATTATGGCGATGGCTTCGGATTGCCCTGGCCGACCGTGTTCCAGACCGATGACCGTGCCGAGGTCGAGCGCTATTGCGCAGGCGTCGGCATCGAGACCGTGTGGAAGTCCGGCGATCGACTGATGACGCGCCAGATCGGCAACGCGATGGTGCCGCACCCGCAGACCGGCGAGCGGCTCTGGTTCAATCACGCCACCTTCTTCAACGTCAGCACCCTGCCGCCGAGCATCGGCGAGGAGCTGATGCGCACCTTCCCCGCACATGACATGCCGACCAATACCTTCCACGGGGACGGCGGTGATATCGATCCGGACCACCTGACGTGTCTGCGCGACATCTATCGACGCGAGATGACCCGGTTCGACTGGCAGGCCGGCGACGTTGTCTGGTTGGACAACATGCTCGTCGTGCACGGTCGGGAGCCTTTCCAGGGGCAGAGGAGGGTGCTGACGGGCATGGCCCAGGCGCAGCGCGGCATGGCCATTGAAACGACTACTGAGGGGACGTGACATGCAGGACGAACACACCGGGTACAGCCTTTCGGAGCAACAGCGGACCCGCCTGGCAGCACGCCCGGCCGATCATGCCGGGCGCATCGGCGTGCATGCCTGGGCGCTGGGCGCCGGGCTGGATCCCGCGCGCCTGCAGGCGGCGGTAAGCGCGGTGGTCGACCGCCATGAAATCCTGCGGACCGGCTATCCGGTCGTGCAGGGCTTCAGCGAGTCGCTTCAGGTGGTCCTGCCGCAGGCACGGATCGACTGGCTGCCCTCCACGGGAAACCTCGCGGACGACCTGGCGCTGCTGGTCGCGCGCGCTCCCCTTGCCGTCGGGACGCTGGAGGCCATCGCGTCCACCCACGCGCAGGGCGACCATCTGCTGCTGCGCGGCACCGACCTGCAGTTCGACGCCGTGTCGCTGGCGGTCTTCGCGCGTCATCTGCAGCGTGAACTCGCCGGCGATACCGATGCACGCGAGGACGCCATCGTCCAGCACGCCGACTACGCCGAGTGGCAACAGCAACAGTGGCCCGCCCGGGCCGAACGCCATGCCGACGTCCACCTGCAGCGGATCCTGCCGTTCGCCCGTCCGGCAGCAGGCGCAGGGCGCGAACGTGGCCGCGTCGCGTTGACCGTCCCCGCCGCGCTGGCCACGCAGGTACTGTCTCCGGCGCAGCCGGGTGGCGCGAGGGCGCGCCTGCTGTTTGCCTGGCTGCAGGTCCTGCGCCGGCACCAGGGCGACACCCTGGTCCACGTCGACCTTGAAGCCCCGTCGCGCGTCACCGAGCTGGACGAGGCGATCGGGCCCTACAGCCAGCGTGTCGCCGTCGGTGTCGAGGTCGATCCTTCCCACGCGCTTGGCCAGGCCCTGGCGCAACTGGAGGCGACGGTCGCCGCCGCCGCTGCCAGCGTGGCCTTCGCGCCGGCGGCATCGGGTGGCCTGGCCGGCTTCCTCCATCGCGTACATGTGGCCGCACCGGTAGACCCCGTGCACCTGGTCGCGTCGCACCCGGCCGACAGCGAGGGCGCGCTGGACCTTGTCTGCGAGCAGTTCGGCGACCGTCTGCAGCTCATGATCCAGTACGACCGCGGGCAGTACGGGGATGCGGATGCTGCCGTGCTGGGCGAACAGTTCCTGGACGCGCTGGACGCGGTGTGCACGTCGGACCTGGAGACGCCGGTGGCCGCGCTGTCGGGGCGCGCGGCGGGCACCGCCGCCAGTGCCGTCCTGCACGGGCCGCTGCTGCCGCCCGTCGCCGCCGACCGGCGGGGTCTGGCTGGCCTGTTCCTGCACGCAGCGGCGCAATCGCCGGCGCGTGTCGCACTGGTCCGGGAATCGCAGCAGCTCACGTATGGCGACCTGGAGCGCCGCAGTGCGCAGCTGGCCGCGCACCTGGCCGCGCTGGGGGCCGGGCCGGAGCGCCGGGTCGGCGTCTGCCTGGCCAATCCGCTCGACATGATTGTCGCGATCCTGGCGGTACTGCGCTGCGGGGCAACCTACCTGCCACTCGATGTTGCCTACCCGCAGGCGCGACTGCGCTACATGCTCGCCGATGCCGGCGCCGCGTGGCTGATCGTCGATGACCGCCAGGCGCAGGCGGACCTGTGCGACGGCCTGCCGGTGACATCGCTGGTGTTCGGTGACGCCATGCAGACCCCCGCCGGTCATCCCGGCGTGGATGCGGACCTGCATCCGGAGACCGCCGCGTACATGATCTATACGTCCGGTTCCACCGGACAGCCAAAGGGCGTCTGCGTGCCGCACGCCGCCATCCTCGCGTCCACCGCGGCACGCGGGCTGGGCTATCGCGATCCGCCGCAGTGCTTCCTGCTGCTGTCATCGTTCTCGTTCGACAGCTCCATTGCCGGCATCTTCTGGACCCTCGGGTCCGGCGGCACACTGGTCATGACCACCCCCGAGGTCGTCCACGACATCACCTGCCTGTCCGAGCTGGTCCGCGCCCGCCAGATCACCCACACCCTGATGGTGCCGTCCCTGTACGCCACGCTGCTGTCGTCGGGCGATCCGGCCACCCTGACCAGCCTGCGCACCGTGATCGTTGCCGGCGAGGCATGTCCGCCGGCGCTGGTGGAGCGTCACCGCGCGCTGCTTCCGGCCACCGCATTGTTCAATGAGTACGGACCCACCGAGACCGCCGTGTGGTGCACGGTCGAGGATCTGGGTGCTGGGGGACCTCGTGTGGGCATCGGGGCTCCGACGGCGGGCACCCGGATCTACCTGCTGGACGGCCACGGCGACGCGGTCCCGGTGGGGGTGGTCGGCGAAGTCCACATCGGGGGCGCGGGCGTGGCACGCGGCTACGCCGGCCGCGCCGACGCCACCGCCGAGCGCTATCTACCCGATCCGTTCGGCACCGGCCCCGGTGCACGCCTCTACCGCAGCGGCGACCTTGCGCGCGCCCTGGCGGACGGGCGCCTGGACTACGTGGGCCGGATCGACGCGCAGGTCAAGATCCGCGGACACCGCATCGAACTGGGCGAGGTGGAGTCGCAGCTTGCGCAGCATCCCGCCGTGGCCCAGTGCGCGGTTGTCGCACGAGGCCAGGCCGGCGAGCAGGTGCTGATCGCCTACTGGAGCGCGCACGCAGATGCGGCGGCCGACGTTCTGCAGCTGCACGACCACATGCGGCACCGGCTGCCGTCGCACATGCTGCCGCAGGACTACCTGCAGATGGACGCGCTGCCGCGGACCGCCAACGGCAAGATTGATCGCGGCGCGCTGCCCGATCCCGATCAGCTGCGGGCAACGTCGGTGCATGTCGCGCCGGAACCCGGCATCGAGACCCGGTTGGCCGCGCTGTGGGAGGCGCTGCTCGGCGTGGAGGGCATCGGCCGCAACGACAACTTCTTCAAACGCGGTGGCCACTCGCTGCTGGCCATGCAGTTGATCTCGCGCATCCGCGACGCGTTCGACGTGGAGGCACGGATCAAGCTGATCTTCGACCACCCCGAGCTGTCGGCGATGGCGGTGCAGCTGCAGGCGCTGATCGAGGAGACCGCCGACGCAGGCCCGGCACTGGATGTGCTGGAGCTGTGAGTGACGCGATCCGCGGCCATGCGCCGCGGAAGGACTGACAAGGCAGGACGCGCGCGGCATGGGGCAGGCGCGGGCCATGCCGGCAAACGGACGCAGGATCAACGATGAACAGGACGTACATTGAGCAGTTGCGCGCGAAGGGCCTGGAACTGGCCGCGCATGGGGATCAACTGCGGATCAGCGCGGCAAAGGGGGTCATCACGCCCGCGCTGGCCAGCGAGCTGAAGGAACGCAAGGCGCAGATCCTGCAGGCGCTTGCGGAAGAGCAGGCCGCGCCGATTCCGTTGTCGTTCCAGCAGCAGCGTCTGTGGTTCCTCGATGAGCTGGGCGGGCAGGACGGCACCTACAACATCTCCACCGCGTTCCGCATCCACGGTCGCATGGACGTGCCCACCTTCCAAAGCGCATTCGCCACCTTGGTGGCGCGCCACGAAGCCTTGCGCACGCGTATCGAGGTGGTCGACGGCGAGGCCGCGCAGATCATCGATCCGGGTCCCGGTTGCGGCCTGGCGGTCCATGCCGCGCCGACGCCGGTGGACGAGCGCGACGCACGCGTCGCCGCGCTGTACCAGCAGCAGGACCAGGTGCGCTTCGCGCTGCGCCAGGGCCCGCTGCACCGTTTCGAACTGCATCGGTTCGCCGAGGACGACCACCTCCTGTTGACCAACGTCCACCACCTGGTGTTCGACGGCTGGTCATCGGCGGTGATGGTCCGCGAACTGGCCGCGCTGTACACGGCCGGCCTGGAGCAGCGCCCCCTCGCACTGCCGCCTCCGGCGCGGCAGTACCGCGACTTCGCGCGTTGGCAGCGTCGCCAGCTGCAGAGCGGGCAGTGGGATGCCCAACTGGCGTATTGGACCCAGGCCCTTGAGGGCATGCCGCCGCTGCTCGATCTTCCGCTGGATCGTCCCCGCCCGCTGCAGCGCAGCTCGCGCGGTGCGACCTGTCCGATCCGCTTCGGGGCGGACCTGAGCCAGCGGCTCGCCGCATTCAGCAGTCGCAGCGGCTACAGCCCGTACATGATCGTGCTGGCCGCACTGACCGCCGTACTCGGTCGCCTGTCCAGCCAGGACGACGTGGCGGTGGGCACGATGATCGCCAATCGCAACCACGGCGAGTTCGAGCATACGCTGGGCTTCTTCGCCAACACCCTGGTGCTGCGCACGCGGATTCCCGCCGCGACCACGTTCGCCGATCACCTGGCCGCGACGCGCCGCACCGTGCTTGATGCCTTCGAGCACCAGGATGCACCGTTCGAGCGCATCCTGGACAGCCTGCAGGTGGAGCGCACGCCGGCGTATACCCCGCTGTTCCAGACGATGTTCGTCTGGCAGGGAGCGGTTACCGCTTCTCTCGACCTGCCCGGGCTGCGTTTCGAGGACATCTATCGCGACAGCGGACAGGCGAAGTTCGATCTGACCTTCACCCTCGTGGAGGAGCGTGAGGGGATCAGCGGCGGGTTGCAGTACAACACCGACCTGTTCGACGCCAGCACCGCCGATCGCATGGTGGCGTGCCTGCAGCATGTGCTCGGCCAGGCGATCGATGCGCCGTCGACGGTGCTGGAACAGATCCCGTTGACGCCGGCACCGGCAGCCCTCCGGCCCGTGGCATCGCCCGCGCCGGCAGTGGAAGAGGGGGATATCGCGAGCCGGTTCGAGGCCATGTGCGATGCACATCCCGGCGCGATCGCGATCACCTGCGGCGATGAGAGCATCGCCTACGCGGACCTCGATGCGCGTGCCAATGCGGTGGCGGCGCTGCTTGCCGGGCACGGTATCGGGCGTGGCGATCGCGTCGCGCTGTTCATCGACCGCTCGGTCGATCTGATCGTGGCAATGCTGGCCGTGTGCAAGGCCGGGGCCTGCTATGTTCCGGTCGATCCCAACGGGCCGATCGAGCGCCTGCGGCATATTCTTCGTGATGCCGCCGTGGCCGCCAGCCTGGTGGGTGCCACCGAGCAGGCGCAGTACGCGCGCGTCAATGACGGCAACCCGCTCGCGCCCCGGGTGCTGGACATGGCGGCCAGCCACGGCGCCTCCCGCCGCGAGCGTCCGCGGGTCGCGCTGCGTGCTCAGGACCCGGCCTATGTGATCTACACCTCCGGCTCGACGGGACTGCCAAAAGGCAGCGTGATTCCGCACGGCAACGTGCTGCGCCTGTTCGACGCGACCGCACCCTGGTTCGGTTTCGGGCCGGACGATGCCTGGACGCTGTTCCACTCCAGCGCGTTCGATTTCTCGGTGTGGGAGATCTGGGGAGCCCTGCTGCATGGCGGCCGCCTGGTCATCGTCCCGTACCTTGTCAGCCGCGATCCACACGCATTCCATGCCTTGCTGGTCGATCAGCAGATCACGGTCCTCAATCAGACACCGTCGGCCTTCCTGCAGCTTGCCGAAGCCGATGATGCCGCTGGCGAGGCGCAGCGGCAGGCGCTGGCGCTGCGCTGGGTGGTGTTCGGCGGCGAGGCGCTCACGCTGCCTGCGCTGGCGCCGTGGTTTGCCCGGCGTCATGGCGCGGGGCCGCGCCTGGTCAACATGTACGGCATCACCGAGACGACGGTGCACGTGACCTACCGGGAGATTGTCCAGGACGATACCCGTCAGCCGCGCAGTCTGATCGGTGACCCGATCCCCGACCTCAGCCTGCACCTGCTGGATGCCGACCTGCAGCCGGTACCGACCGGCGTGCTCGGCGAACTGCATGTCGGCGGCGCAGGCCTCGCGCAGTGCTACCTCGGCCAGCCGGCCCTGACCGCGCAGCGCTTCGTGCCCGATCCGTTCGGTGCAGGCGGCGCACGCCTGTACCGCACCGGTGATCTGGCCCGCATCGGCAACGACGGGCAGCTGGAGTACGTGGGGAGACGCGACGCGCAGGTCAAGCTGCGTGGCTTCCGGATCGAGCTGGGCGAGGTGGAACATGCCGTGGCGGCGCTGCCCGGCGTCGCCAACGCACTGGTGCAGCTGCGCGACGTGTCCGACATCGGCAAGCGTCTGGTCGCCTACATCGTGCCGGATCCGGCGGTCGCGCTGCAGGACGCGTCCGCGTTGCGCGAGGCGTTGCTGGCCCGCCTGCCCGAGCACATGGTGCCGACGGTATTCATGCCGCTCGCGCGGTTCCCGCTCACCGCCAATGGCAAGATCGACGTGGCGATGCTGCCACCTCCGGCACTCGCCGTGGCGGATCGACGTGGCGCGGCCGCGCCGCGCGACGCCGCCGAGGCCGCGTTGCTGGCCGTCTGGCAGACGGCACTCGGTCGTGACGACATCGGCGTGGACGACAACTACTTTGCTCTCGGCGGCGATTCGATCCGCAGCATCCGCCTCATTGCGCAGGCCCGGGCCAGGGGCATCACCTTCAGTGTGGCGCAGTTGTTCGCGGCGCAGACCGTGGCGGCCCTGGCCCGGCTGGCCACGTTCGATGCATCTGCCGGCCCGCTGACGCCGACGCTGGCTGCATTCGCGCTGCTGGAGGCCGATGAGCGCGTGGCACTGCCGGGCGACGTCGTCGATGCGTACCCGCTTGCCGCACTGCAGGCCGGCATGATCCACCATTCGCTGCTCGACCCGGGACAGGGCCACTACCACAACGTTTCCAGCCTGGCAGTGCGCGGTTGTCCAATGGACGTGGCGACCTTCCAGGCGGCGCTGGCGGCCGTCGCCTCGCGGCATCCCATCCTGCGCACCTCCTTCAGCATGGACGGCACCGGCCGTCCGCTGCAGCGGGTGCATGCCGATGTCGGGGTGGCCTTCGACTGCATCGATCTGCGTGGATCGAGCGCGGCAGCGCAGGCGGTCGCCATCGACGCGCTGATCGCGGCGCAGAAGCAGACGCCGTTCGACCTGGAGCAGGCACCGCTGTACCGGATCTTCATCCAGCTCACGGCCCCGGACGCGTTCCAGATCACCTGGGTGGACCATCACGCCATTCTGGATGGGTGGAGCGTGGCCTCGTTCTTTACCGAGCTGTTCGACACCTACTTCCGCCTGCGCCGCGGCGCGCCCGTCGCATCGACGCCGCTGCACAGCCAGTACCGCGATTTCGTGGCGGCCGAGGGTGCTGCCCTGGCAGACCCGGACACGCGCGCATACTGGGCCGGCGTGCTGGACAGCGCCCCGTTCCTGGCGCTGCCACGCACCGCCGGTGCGGCCGACACTGCCGCCACCGCCGGGTTCCGTTGCGAGGTCGCCTTGCCCGACGGTCACGCCGATCGGCTGCGTGCGCTGGCGCGCGACGCCGGCGTGCCCCTGCGGACGGTGCTGCTGGCTGTGCACATGAAAGTGCTGTCGATGCTGGGAACGCAGCAGGACGTGGTCAGTGGCGTGGTGTCCAATGGCCGCCTCGAGCACGAGGACGGTGATCGCTGCCTGGGACTGTTCCTCAACACCCTTCCGCTGCGGATGTCGCTGCCGGGTGGCGCGAGCTGGCGTCAGCTGCTGGCCGGAACCTTCGCTGCCGAGCAGGGATTGCTGGCCAACCGGCGTTTCCCGTTGTCCGAACTGCAGCGGATGAACAGGGGGGAGCCGTTGTTCGAGGTCGCCTTCAATTTCATCAGCTTCCACGTGCTGCGCCAGATGGACGATGCCCTGCCGCAGGGGTTCGAGGTGGAGCAGCGTGAACAGTTCCAGCGCAACAGCTTCGCGCTGATGTGCGGGTTCCGCGAGGACCCCGGAAGCGGCATGGTGGGGCTGGACCTGCAGTTCGATCCGCACCGTCTGTCACGTCTGGATGTGGAGCGCGCGGGCCGCTGTTACCGGGCCGTGCTCGAGGCCATGCTGGCGTGTCCGGGGCAGGCCCACGACGCGGCGGCGTGGCTGGACCCGATGGACCGAGACTGGCTGCAGGGCGTGGCCGAGGTCGGCACGCTGCCGGCGGCCCCGGTATCGGTGGACGTGCGCGTGCAGCGCCAGGCCCGGCTCACGCCGGCGGTGGTCGCCATCGAAGCGGCAGGCGTGCAGGTGTCGTACGGGCAGTTGGACGCGGCCGTGTCGCACCTGGCCCGCCAGCTCCGTGAGCGCGGCATCGGCGACGGTGACCGGGTTGCGGTGTGCATGCAGCGCGACGCCGGCCTGGTGATCGCGTTGCTGGCCATCCTGCGGACCGGTGCAGCCTACGTCCCGATGGATCCGGGCTACCCGATCGAGCGGTTGCAGTACATCGCCCGTGACGCAGCGCCGGCCCTCCTGCTGGCAACGCCCGGCACGGATGCGGCGCTGGCGGCGTGCGTGCCGGCGGTCATGGACGTGACGGCAACCGGGCTTCTGGCGCACGCCGCTACCGATATGCCGGCCATGACGCGCCACGCTGCCGGGCTCAACCATCTGATCTATACGTCCGGTTCCACCGGCGTGCCGAAGGGCGTCGCCATTACGCGCGGGGCGACGGCGGCCATGCTGGACTGGGCCGTGCAGACCTTCACGGCGACGGGGCTGCAGCGCACCCTCGCCAGCACGTCGATCTGCTTCGACCTGTCGGTGTTCGAGCTGTTCGCGCCGCTGTCCTGCGGCGGCTGCGTGGTGCTGGTGGACACCATCCTGGACCTCGTTCATACCGATGTCGGTGCATTGACCCTGGTCAACACCGTGCCGTCGGCGCTCGGTGCGATCCTGGAGGCGGGACGTCTGCCGCGCGTGGATATCATCAACGTCGCCGGCGAGCCGCTGCCGCGTCCGCTGGTCGACAAGGCCTACGCCCATCCCGGCGTGCAGGCCGTGTTCAATCTGTATGGTCCTTCCGAGGACACCACCTATTCCACCGCCGCCCGCGTGCCGGCGGGCACGGGCTGCAAGCCCAGCATCGGCGTACCGCTTCCGGGCACGCAGGCGCATGTGCTCGACAGCGCGCTGAACAGCGTCCCGCCGGGCGCCATCGGCGAGCTCTACCTGAGCGGGGCCGGGCTTGCGCGCGGGTATCACGACCGCGCGGCGATGACCGCCGAGCGTTTCCTGCCCTGTCCGGCGGGCGCAGGAGCGGGTGGGCGCATGTACCGCACCGGCGACATCGTCCGGTTCCTGCCCTCGGGCGAACTGGAGTACCTGGGGCGCAGCGATCACCAGGTCAAGCTGCGCGGGTTCCGGATCGAGCTGGGCGAGATCGAGCACGCACTGGCGATGCTGCCCGGGGTCCAGGCAAGCGCGGTCCTGGCCGACGACCCGGCCGATGCACAGCGTCGGCTCGTGGCGTATGCGCAGGTGGACGGCGACGGCGTGTCCGAAGCCAGCCTGCTGGCAGCATTGCGCGCCCGGTTGCCGGAATTCATGGTGCCGTCGCGCGTGGTGCTGCTGCCGGCCCTGCCGATGACGCCGAACGGCAAGATCGACCGCAAGGCGTTGCCTGCCCTCGGCGTGGCGAGCGGGGAGGCGGCCGCGGCGACTGCGGTGGCGCCGCCGCGGCCGGGCACCGAAGCACTGATCGCCGAGGTGTGGAGCGGGGTGCTGGGCTGCGCGGTGGACGACCGCCATGCCGGGTTCTATGCGCTGGGAGGCGACTCCATTCTGGGTATCCAGGTGGTCGCCCGCATGCGGCGGCTGGGTTACGACCTCACGCCCCGCCTGCTGTTCGAACGCCAGACGCCCGCGGCCTTGGCAGCGTGCATCCGTCGGACCGACACGCAGGCGATGCACTGCGAGCAGGGGCCGGTCACCGGCACGGTCGAGGTCTCGCCGGTGCAGCACTGGTTTGTCGATCAGGCCCTGGCGCATTGGCAGCACTGGAATCAGGCGGTCGTGTTCGACGTGCGGCCCGACCTCGACGCCGCACGGCTGCGCCAGGCGCTTGGCCTGGTGATGGCACACCACGACATGCTGCGGGCCAGCCTGGTACCCGACGGTGACGCAACGCGGCAATGGATCGGGACGGCCGACAGCGAGCCTGTCCTCGAGGAGGTGGTCATCGATCCCCCGGGCAGTCCGCAGGGGGATGCGCAGTGGCTGGCAACGGCGGACGCGCTCCAGGCCTCGCTGCAGCCGGCCCAGGGCCGGGTCATGGCCGGCGCATGGGTCCACTGCGATGGCGGGCCTGCCCGCCTGCTGCTGGTGGCGCACCATCTTGTCGTGGACGCCGTGTCCTGGCGCGTGCTGATCGAAGACCTCGAAACCGCCTGCGCCGCCGTGGCACAGGGCAGCTCGGCCGTGTTCCCGGCAAAAACCACCGCGTACCCCTACTGGACCCAACGGTTGCTGGGCGACCTGCGTGCGGGACGCTGGAACGCCGAACGCAGCTACTGGCAGTCGGTGCTGGACACCGCCGCGCCTGCGCTGCCCCGGCAGCGGGACGGCGTCAATGACGTCCGCTCGGCGCGCAACATCAGCGTGGCGCTGGATGCCGGGGAAACCGAGCGGCTGCTGCGCACGGTGCCGGCCGCGTATCAGACCGAAATCAACGACGTCCTGCTGCTCGCGCTTGCCCACGCGCTTCGTGCGTGGACCGGCCAGCACAGCATCGCGCTGACCCTGGAAGGGCACGGCCGTGAGGACCTGTTCGACGACGTCGACCTGTCCCGCACCGTCGGATGGTTCACCTCGATGTATCCGGTCAGCCTGGTGCTGGAGCACGGCGCCGACCTGGCGGCCGACCTCAAGGCAGTGAAGGAACAGCTGCGGCGCATTCCCGGCAAGGGCATCGGGTTCGGGATGCTGCGCCACCCCGCCGCAGGCGCGGAACGTCTGCCGCGCTCCGGGGCACATGCCGACATCGGGTTCAACTACCTGGGCCAGTTCGACGCCGGTACACCCGCCAGCGCGGACCGCTGGCTGCGTCCGGCAGACGCGCCGACCGGCGCGCTGCATGCGCCGGGACAGGACCGCGCGCACCTGCTGGACATCACCGCAGCCGTCACCGGTCGACGCTTCGGAGTGAACTGGACGTACTCGGAGAACATCCACGACCGTGCGGCCATCGAGGCGCTGGCCGATGCCTTCATGGTCAGCCTGCGCGCGATCATCGCGCATTGCAGCAGCCCCGGACGCTGGGGCCGGACGCCCTCGGACTACCCGCTGGCAGGGCTCGATCAGGTCACCCTGGACGGCGTGCTGGAGGCGTACCCCGAGGGGGTGGAGGACATCTACCCGGCCACGCCGCTGCAGCAGGGCCTGATCCACCATTCCCTGCTTGATCCGGACGGGGGGACCTACCTGATCCAGATGGATTTCAGCCTGCCGGACGCGCTGGATGTCGACCGGCTGGTGGCGGCCTGGCAGCGGGTGCTGGCCGGTCACGCGATCCTGCGCACCGCGTTCGTGCAGCTTGCCGACAGCCGCCTGCTGCAGGTGGTCCAGCCCGCCCCGGCGCTGCCCGTGCAGCGGTTGGACTGGCGCGCCCGGCAGAACGATGCGGAGGCCGCGTGGCAACAACTGCAGGCACGCGACCGCGCCGTCGGTTTCGACTTCGCGGTGGCGCCGCTGCTGCGCCTGCATATCGCGCAGATGCCCGATCACGCACATCGCCTCCTGCTGACCTACCATCACGCGCTGTTGGACGGGTGGTCCATTCCGCTGCTGCTGGAGCGGGTGCACGCCGCGTACGCGCGTGCGGCGGATGGCCAGGCCAACGCTGTGCCGGAAATGCCCGGCAGGCCGTTCCGCGACTACGTCCAGTGGCTTGCCGAGCGACCGGTGGAGACGGCGGAGCGCTACTGGCGCGACCACCTGGACGGCTTCAGCCAGGCAACGACCATCCTGCAGGGCGCCGCCAGCGAAGGGCTGGGCAGCGCGTGCCAGCGTCTGGTCGTATCGCCGGCGCTGCATGCGGCGATCGACGCGCTGGCGCGCCGCCAGGGCACGACCCAGAGCAGCGTGCTGCAACTGGCCTGGGCGCGGGTGGTGTCCCGCTACAGCGGCCGCCACGACGTGGTGTTCGGTGTCACCGGTGCCGGGCGACCGCCGGAAATGGCCGATATCGAAGCGTCCGTGGGCGTGTTCATCAACACCGTTCCCGCGCGGTTCCGGCTGGCGGCGAACGCGCGCGTCGGCGACCTGCTGCGCGAGTGCCACGCGCAGCAGGTGCAGCGCGACGAACATGCGTTCCTGCCGCTGTCGCGCATCCAGGCCCTGTCGGACATCCGCGCGGATACGCCGCTGTTCGAGTCACTGCTGGTCTTCGAGAACTATCCGGTGGCCAACGGCGATGGCGATGCCGACCCGACGTCGGACAGCCTGCAGGCATCGCTGCTCGGCTCGCAGGAGCGCTCCAACTATCCGCTGAGCCTGTGTATCGTGCCGACGGCCGATAGTCTGGTCGTCAACCTCAACCATGACCTGGCCCGCTACCCGGTCAGCCAGGCACGCGCCATGCTCCAGCACTTCGAGCAGGCACTGCAGGGCATCGTCGATCACGTCGATGCGCCGCTGGGTCGCCTGCCGACCCTGCTGGCCGACCAGGCAGCCGCGCTCCGCCAATGGAGCGCGGCCGCGTCGGCAGCGCTGCCGACGCGTTCGCTGCTGCAGCAGCATGCCGACATCGTCGCCCGGCATGGTGGGCGGACCGCCGTGGTCGACGCGGAGGGCAGCATCGACCACGCTGCGCTGGATGCGCGCGCGTCGGACTGGTGCGGCTACCTGCTCGGTGCGGGTGTACGACCCGGCGATATCGTGGGCGTCCACCTGCCACGCGGGCGCGAGCTGGTCGCGGTCATGCTCGGTCTGTTCAAGGCAGGGGCGGTGTATCTGCCGCTGGACCCCGCCCAGCCGGCCGAACGCCTGCGCTGGATCCTGCAGGACGCCGCGCCGGGTTGGGTGGTGTGTCCGTCGGCCGAGGCCGGTGCCGCGGTGCTGGCCGGGCAGGCGGTACTGACCCCCGACGGCCTGACCGGCATCAGCGGTGCCGGCGGGGCGGCCGGATGCGCGACGCCGTCGCTCGATGCGCCGGCCTACATCATCTACACCTCCGGTTCGACCGGCCACCCGAAGGGCTCGCTGTCGACCCATCGCGGCCTGGGCAACGTGGCGGCGAGCCAGGCGCGCGCGTTCGAACTGGGCGTGGAGGACCGTCTGCTGCAGTTCGCGGCATCCGGTTTTGATGCGTCGTTGTGGGAGATCGCCATCGCGCTGTCCTGCGGCGGCGAACTGCACGTCGTGGACGATACCGGCAAACAGCTCGGCGACGGATTCGACCGGTTCCTGCAGCGGGCCCGCCCGACCTGGGCAACGCTGCCGCCGTCCGTCCTGCGGCACCTGCAGCCGGACCAGTTCCCCCACCTCAGAACGCTGGTCTCGGCCGGTGAAGCGTGCGATGCGGACATCGTGCGGCGCTGGTCGGCGGGGCGGCAGTTCCACAACGCCTACGGTCCCAGCGAGGCCAGCATCTGCGCCACGCGTACCGCCGTTCGCGACGCTGCGGTATCGCCCGGTATCGGCTACCCCATCGAAGGGACGTACGCCCGGGTGCTCGACGCCAACCTCGATGACGTCGTGCCGGGTGTTGTCGGTGAACTGTGGGTGGGGGGCATCGGGCTTGGCCAGGGCTATCTGGGCCGGCCGGACCTGACCGCGGCCGCCTTCCGCCCTGATCCGGCGGCCACCGTCCCCGGGGCACGCCTGTACCGTACCGGCGACCTGGCCCGGCATCGCGCCGACGGCTGCCTGACCTTCCTCGGCCGCATCGACCACCAGGTCAAGATCCGTGGATTCCGTGTCGAAACCGGCGAAGTCGAGGCGGCCCTGTTGTCTCTTGACGCCGTGCTGGATGCGGCCGTGCTGGTCGCCGTGGACGGGCAGGGCACGCCGTGCCTGCACGCCTGCATTGCGACCGGGTCCACCGATACGCCCGCGTCGCTGCGCGACCGTCTGCGCCAGGCGCTTCGCAGCACGCTGCCCGATTACATGGTGCCGGCCCGTTTCAGCTTCCTCGCCCAGCTCCCCCTGACCGTCAATGGCAAGGTGGATCGGGTCGCGCTGGCTGCGCTGGAGCCCGCCGTTGCCGACGCGCCATCCGGCGCGCTGGCGTCGGACACCGAACGCACCCTGGCCCGGATCTGGTCGGCCGTGATCGGCGGCAGCGTTGGCCGCGACAGCGACTTCTTCGACATTGGCGGCAACTCGCTGTCTGCCATGCAGGTCATCCGGGACGTGCGAGATGCGCTCTGGCAGGGCGCCCGCATCGAGGACCTCTACCGCAATCCGCGCCTGTCCGACCTGGCGCGCCACATCGATACGCTGCAGTGGCTCACGGCGGACGCGACCGCTCCGTCGGAAGCCACGTTCGAGGACCTGCTATGACGATCATCCCGAGCCTGCTGGAGCAGCTCCGCCAGCTGGATGCGCGGCTCACCGTGCAGGACGGCAACCTGCGCATCCAGTCCCCGCGCGGCCCGTTGCCGCCGGTGCTGCGCGAGCAGCTGGTCGCGCACAAGCAGGAACTGATCGTTGCCCTTGGCGGTGGCGGCAGCGCGGCCGGGGACGCAGACACGGGTGAGGCCATCGTGCCGGTGGATCGCTCCGGGCCGGTGCCGCTGTCGTTCGCCCAGCAGCGGCTGTGGACGCTGGACCAGCTGGGTGCGGACGGGGCGACGTACGCGATCCACATGGGCCTGCGGTTGTACGGGGCCGTCGACATCGCGGCGATGGGATCGGCGCTGGATACCCTGGTCCACCGCCACGACATCCTGCGCAGTCGCTACGTTGCCATCGATGGCCAGCCGATGCAGGTGGTCGATGCGTCCGCTGGCTGCCCGTTCGACGCCATCGCGATCGACGCGGCGGACCTGGATGACCGTCTCGCGCAGCATGCCGCGCTGCCGTTCGACCTTGCCGCCGGCCCGCTGTTCTCGGCCGTGCTGTTCACCTTGGGCGCGCAGGAGCACGTACTGTCGCTGCGCATGCATCACATCGTCGCCGATGGCTGGTCGGCGGGCATTCTCCTGCGCGAACTCACCCACGCGTATCACGCGCATGCGGCCGCGACGCCGCCGGTGCTGCCGGTGCTTCCCGTCCAGTACGGCGACTTCGCCGTCTGGCAGCGCGGGCAGGTCGATGCCGCGCGGTTGGCCGCCCAGCTGGACTACTGGCGCGGTCATCTTGCCGGTGCGCCGGACGGGCTGGATCTGCCGACCGACAGCCAACGCGGCCCGCTGCAGACCTATGCGGGCGACCTGTGCGCGCATCCGCTTCCCGCCGCGCTGGGGCCGGCGGTGATCCAGCTGGCGCGGTCCCACGGGTGTACGCCGTATGTGGTGCTGATCGCTGCCTTCGCGGTCCTGCTGGCGCGGCTGGCGCGGCAGGACGACGTTGTCATCGGGGTGCCCCTGGCGGGTCGCGAGCGGCGTGAACTGTCGGGATTGGTCGGTTACTTCGTCAATACCCAGGCGCTGCGCTTCGCGCTGGACATGCACGAACCGTTCGAGGCCGTGCTGCGCCGCGCCGTCCGCACCGTGGCCGATGCGCAGGCCAACCAGGATGTCCCCTTTGAACAGGTTGTGGACGCGCTCCAGGTGAGCCGGAGGCCGGGCCAGACGCCGCTGTTCCAGGTCATGTTCGACCTGGAAGCCGGCGCCGATCCGGCCGAGCCCCCGCCCGGGGACACGGCACTGCGCGTGGAGCCGGTGCGCAGCCCGCACACGGTGGCCAAGTTCGACCTGACGTTGAACATGGTCCAGCGTGGCAGCGCGTTCTCCGCGCAGCTGGAATACAACACCGACCTGTTCCAGGCGAACACCATCGCCGGATGGGTCCAGGCATTCGACACCCTGCTGGAGGCGGCCGTCGCGGCGCCAACCACCGCGCTGGTGGATCTGCCGCTGCAGTCGCCCGCGGGGGTGGCGCAGCGCGTGCAGGCCAGCGAGGGGCCGCGGCGCCTGCTGCAGGGCGACGTGGTCGCCCGCTTCCGCGCGCGCGCAGCGGCATGCCCCGATGCGGTGGCGCTGGACGGTCCGGCGGGCCAGTGGACCTACGCCGAGCTGGAGCGCCGCAGCGCGCACCTTGCCACCCGCCTCGCCGCCGCGGGCCTGGCGCCGGGTGCCTGCATCGCCCTGAGCTTCCAGCGCAGCCTCGAACAGGTCGCGGCGGCACTGGCCGTGCTGCGCGCAGGCCTGTGCTATGTCCCGCTGGACCCGGCCCTGCCGGCGGAGCGCGCGGCGTTCGTCGTCGAGGACAGTGGGTCTGTCCTGCTTCTGACCCACGCCGGGCTGCACCCGGATGCGCGGCTGCCGACGTGGCGGCTGGACGGACCCTGGTGGGAAGGCGCGGCGGCGGGCGCAGCCATCGACCTTCCGCTGCATCCGTTGCAGTCGGCCTATGTCATCTACACGTCCGGTTCGACGGGGCGGCCCAAGGGCGTGCGGATCGGGCATCACGCACTGCTCAACCATGCCGAGGCGATGGCGGCGCTGTTCGAGCTCTCGCCACAGGACAGGGCGCTGCAGTTCAGCACCTTCAGTTTCGATATGGCCGTGGAAGAAATCTTCCCGACCTTGCTGGCCGGCGCGACCCTGGTTCTGTACGACGACCGGATGGGCCTGGACGTGGAGGCCTTCGAAGGCTATCTGTCGCGCGAGCGGATCACCATTGCCAATCTGCCGACCGCGTACTGGCACCTGTGGACCCATGCACTGCACGGTGCCGGTGCCGCGCTGCCGGCACTTCGGCTGGTGATCGTCGGTGGCGAAGCGCCGGCCTTCGAGTGCCTGCAGCGCTGGCGTCGGTGTCGCCCGTCGGTGCGGTGGCTGAACACCTACGGGCCGACCGAAACCACGGTATCGGCGAGCTGGTGGGAAGGCAGTTCCAGCGATCTGGATCTGCTGCACAGCCGGATCCTGCCGATCGGCGTGGCGCTGCCCAACAGCGCGCTTCGGGTACTCGATGCAGCGCTGCAGCCGGTTCTTCCCGGCACGCTGGGCGAGCTGCATGTCAGCGGCGTCAACCTCGCGCTCGGTTACGTGGGCCAGCCGGCCCTGACGGCGCTGGCCTTCGTGCCGGATCCGCATGCCGGCGAACCGGGCGCGCGCATGTACCGCACCGGCGACCTGGTGCGTTACGGCGCCGACGGACAGCTGGACTACGTGGGCCGTGCCGACCACCAGGTCAAGGTGCGCGGCTTCCGCATCGAGCTGGGCGAGGTCGAGATCGGCCTGCGTGGCTGTGCCGGCGTACGCGATGCGGTGGTGGTGGCACGGGCCGATGCGGCCGGTGGCTATCGCCTGGATGGGTATGTGGCCGGTGACGCCGTGCAGGCCGAGGCGCTGCGCGAGCAGCTGGCCACGCGACTGCCG
>NZ_JBMWDP010000023.1:0-72796 GCF_049545505.1 Stenotrophomonas sp. NPDC077421
CCGCGTGCCGTGGCCGACCTGGTGCGCAACGAGCACCCGCAGATCATCGCGATCGTGATGGCGCACCTGGAAACCGACCAGGCCGCCGACGCGCTCAAGCTGCTGCCCGACCGTACCCGGGTGGATGTGCTGCTGCGCATCGCCACCCTGGACGGCATTCCGCCGAACGCGCTCAACGAACTCAACGAGATCATGGAGCGCCAGTTCGCCGGCAACCAGAACCTGAAGTCGTCCAACATCGGCGGCGTCCAGTGCGCCGCCAACATCCTCAACTTCATGGACAGCGGCCAGGACCAGGCGATTCTCGGCGAGATCGCGCGCATCGACGCGCCGCTGTCCGGGCGCATCCAGGACCTGATGTTCGTGTTCGACGACCTGGTGGACCTGGAAGACCGCGAACTGCAGCTGGTGCTGCGTGAAGTCAGCGGCGAGCGCCTGGGCCTGGCCCTGCGCGGCGCCGACATCAAGGTGCGCGACAAGATCACCCGCAACATGTCCCAGCGTGCCGCCGAGATCCTGCTCGAAGACATGGAGGCCCGTGGCCCGGTGCGCCTGTCGGATGTGGAAACCGCGCAGCGCGAGATCCTGGCGATCGTCAAGCGCATGGCCGATGAAGGCACCGTCACCATCGGCGGCAACGCGGAGGCGATGCTGTGAACAACGCCGTGCGCTGGCTCGCCCCGGACCTGCTGGCGGTTCCCGAACCGCCGGTGGAGGAGACCGTCGAACTCACCGGGCCCGATCCGGAGCACGAACCGGAGCCGGTCCTGCAGCTGCCGACGCTGGAGGAGATCCAACAGATCCAGGACGAGGCCGAGAAGGACGGCTTCGAGCGCGGCCACGCCGACGGGCAGGCCCAGGGCCAGGCCGAAGTGCGCCGCCTGGCGGCGCAGATCGAAGGCATCCTCGACAACTTCAGCCGGCCGCTGGTGCGGCTGGAGAATGAAGTGGTGGCCGCGCTCGGCGAACTTGCGGTCCGCATTGCCGGCACGCTCGTCGGGCGTGCCTACGAGGCCGACCCGGCGCTGCTCGCGCAACTGGTCGGCGAAGCCATCGATGCGGTCGGCGGGGCCACGCGCGAGGTGGAAGTGCGCCTGCACCCGGACGATATCGCCGCCTTGACCCCGCTGCTGCAGCTGGCCCCGCACCAGCGCCTCAGCCCGGACCTCAGCCTGAGCCGCGGCGATCTGCGCGTCCATGCCGAGGCCGTGCGCATCGACGGCACCCTGGAAGCCCGCCTGCGCGGCGCGCTCGATGCGGTGATCCGCAAGGCTGGAGCCAGCGCATGAGTACCGACACCGTTCCCGCGCCCGCCGCCGAGTGGGCCGCCGCGCGCAACCTGCGGCTGGCCGCTCGGCTGGACGGCATCCAGCCCGATACCGCGCACGGGCGCGGCCTCATCCGCGAAGGCGTGCTGCGCCGCGCGGTGGGCCTGACCCTGGAAGCGGTGGGCTGCGAATCGCCGCTGGGCGCCAGCTGCAAGGTCGAAGTCATGGACGGCGGCTGGGTGGATGCCGAAGTGGTCGGCTTCGCCGGCGAACGTACCTATCTGATGCCCAGCGCCGAGCTGCACGGCCTGCTGCCGAATGCCCGCGTGATCCCTGCACTGGGACGGGGTGGCGTGGAAGTGGGCGAAGGCCTGCTCGGACGCGTCATCGACAGCGACGGCGTGCCGCTGGACGGCAAGGGCCCGATCCGTGCCGAAGGTACCGTGGGCATGGCCGGCGTCTCGATCAACCCGCTGGCGCGCGAGCCGATCACCCAGCCGCTGGACGTCGGCGTCCGCGCCATCAACGCGCTGCTGCCGATCGGCCGTGGCCAGCGCGTGGGTCTGTTCGCCGGCTCCGGCGTGGGCAAATCCACCCTGCTGGGCATGATGACCCGCTACACCGCCGCTGACGTGATCGTGGTTGGCCTGATCGGCGAGCGTGGCCGCGAAGTGCGCGACTTTGTCGAAACCACGCTTGGCGAAGAGGGGCTGCGCCGCGCCGTGGTCGTGGCCAGCCCGGCCGACCGGCCTCCGCTCGCCCGTCTGCACGGTGCCTACCGCGCCACCGCCATTGCCGAGTGGTTCCGCGACCAGGGCCTGAATGTCCTGCTGCTGATGGATTCACTGACCCGCTTCGCGCAGGCCCAGCGTGAGATCGGCCTGTCGGTCGGTGAGCCGCCGACCACGCGCGGCTACCCGCCGTCGGTGTTCGCCAAGCTGCCGGCCCTGGTCGAGCGCGCCGGCAATGGTGCCAAGGGGCGCGGCTCGATCACCGCGTTCTACACCGTGCTGACCGAAGGCGATGATCCGCAGGACCCGATCGCCGATGCGGCGCGTGCCATTCTCGACGGCCACATCCTGCTCTCGCGCCGCGTCGCCGACAGCGGTCTGTACCCGGCCATCGACGTGGAGTCCTCGGTCAGCCGCGTGGTCACGGAAATCGCCGATGAACCGTGGCGCCTGCGCATCCGCAAGCTCAAGCGTCTGATCTCGGCGTACTCGACCAACCGCGACCTGATCGCCATCGGCGCCTATCAGCGCGGCAACGACCCCGCTACCGACGAAGCACTGGAACGCTGGTCGGACATCGTTGAATTCCTCGGCCAGGACGTCGGCAAGGCAGCCGACCTGCCGCACAGCCAGGCCGCACTGAAGCGGCTGGTGGAACCAGAGACTTAAGCCATGATCCAGTCCAAGCGAATCGACCCCCTGCTCAAGCGCGCCCAGGACCACGAAGACGAGGTCGCCCGTGATCTGGCCGAGCGCCAGCGCATGCTCGACACCCATCTGTCGCGCCTGGACGAACTGCGTCGCTACGCCGAGGAATACGCCAGCGCCCAGATGGCGGCCACCAGTCCGGCCCAGCTGATGAACCGCCGCGCCTTCCTGGACCGCCTGGACAGCGCCGTCGCGCAGCAGCGCCAGACCGTGGACACCAACCGCGAGAAGGTCGAGGCCGAGCGCGCACGCCTGGTCCTGGCCAGCCGCGACAAGCAGGTGCTGGAACAGCTGGCCGCCAGCTACCGGGCGCAGGAAAAAGTGCTGACCGACCGCCGCGACCAGCGCGAGATGGATGACATCGGCGCGCGCCGCAGCCGCCAGGCGCAGCGCGGCGACGGCGACAACGGAGGCACGCCGTGACGCCCGCCTCCGTGCTCGGCGGAAGCCCCGCCACCGCCACCGCCGGCAAGAGCGGTGGCACCCCGCGCAGCGGGACCGGTGACGGTGACGCGCGCCGGGACTTTGACACCCTGCTCAAGAACGACGCGGGCAGCGCCAAGCGCGTCGGCGCCAGCGACGGCAAGCCCGCGCCAGCCACGCCGACGGCCGACGACGGACGCGGCACCGGCGCCGACCGCCCCACACGCGGCAGCCGCGAGACGACTCCCCCGACCGACGGCGACACCGCCAGCGAGGCGACCGCCAGCACCCCGTCGACGCCTGATGCGCAGGACAGCACCGACCCGGCTGACACCGCACCGTGGCCACCGCTCGGGCTGGCCGGCCTGGCGCTGGCCGGCGTCGAGCCGCAGCCCAGCGTCCCGCCGCCGACCACGACGGCCACAACCACCCTGCCCGGCGCCGTGGTGGCACCTGCAGCGGCAACGGGGGCCCCGACCGGCCCTCTCGCCGTGCCCGCCGATGCCGGCACCGGTCCAGCCGCGCTGCTGCTCCCGGTTGATGCCGAGCCGACCCCCGACGCGGAACTGTTGAAGACCGTTACCGATGCGATCACCGCCGCTGGCGACGGAGCCGATGCGCCGCCGACGCCCCTCCTGCACGCGCTGAACGCTGCGGCCGAGCTGAAGACCTCAGCCCCCGCGGCCCCCTTCACCGGGGCGCCGACGGCCACCCCCCACCTGGGCGGCGACGACTTCGAAGACGCTGTCAGCGCACGCATCGGCTGGCTGGCCGACCAGAAGATCGGTCACGCGCACATCAGGATCACCCCGGACGACCTGGGCCCGATCGACGTACGTCTGCACCTGGACGGCGACAAGGTGCATGCGTCCTTCACCAGTGCGCACGCCGACGTCCGCCACGCGCTGGAAAGCAGCCTGCCGCGCCTGCGCGAGATGCTCAACGAGCAGGGCTTCCAGCTGGGCAACGCCGACGTGGGCCAGCAGCAGACCGCCCAGGACGGCAAGGCGGGCGACGGTCGCTCCGGCCTCGCTGGCGACGACGGCGAACCGTCACTGGCGGACGCCACCGTTTCCCCGGCGCAGCTGATGCGCCAGCGTGGGCTGGTCGACGCCTACGCGTGAGGCGTATGCGTACCGGCCAACGGCCGGTGCGCACCCCCGTCAATTTTCCGGCAACCGCAGCCGGAGCCATTCAGGCACAGCGTTTGCATGTAGCCAGGAAGCAATCCAATGGAGCTTCCCCCCGTGGCCGCAGCCGCCGACAAAACCAAGAAATCCGCCGAAAAGGACAAGGCCGCCAAGCCGCGCAGTCCGCTTCTGATCACCGCCCTGGTTGCGGTGCTCGCCGCCGGTGCCGCCGGCGGTGGTGTGTGGTACTTCACCCAGTCCAAGCACGACGAAAAGCCGGCCAAGGCCACCGCCAGCAAGGGCGTGCCGGCCCCGGCGCAGTACTTCGGCCTGGAGCCGCCGTTCGTGGTCAACCTCAACGGGTCGTTCGACGGTCCGCGCTACCTGCAGGTGGAGGTGCAGCTGATGACCCGCGATCCGGCCGCGATGGAAGCGATCAAGGTTCACGCCCCGGCCATCCGCGCCAAGCTGCTGATGCTGTTCTCGCAGGTCGAGCCGGCGCAGATCGCCGACCGCGCCGGCAAGGAGCGCCTGCAGGCCGACTCGCTGGCCGAAGTGCAAAAGCTGCTCAAGGCCGAGACCGGGACCAAGGGCGTGGACGAACTGCTGTTCACCAGTTTCGTGACCCAGTAAGGGCATGCCATGAATGACCTGCTTTCCCAGGACGAGATCGATGCCCTGCTGCACGGCGTGGACTCCGGTGCGGTGGAAACCGATATCGACGCAGCGCCCCCCGGCGAGGCGCGCTCCTACGATTTCGCCAGCCAGGACCGCATCATCCGCGGTCGCATGCCGACCCTGGAGATGGTCAACGAGCGCTTCGCCCGCCTGTGGCGGATCGGCCTGTTCAACCTGATCCGGCGTTCCGCCGAGCTGTCGGTGCGCGGCATCGAGCTGATCAAATTCAACGATTACATGCACTCGCTCTACGTGCCGACCAATCTGAACCTGATCCGCTTCAAACCCCTGCGTGGTACCGGGCTGATCGTGTTCGAGCCGACCCTGGTGTTCGCCATCGTCGACAACTTCTTCGGCGGCGACGGGCGTTACCCGACCCGTATCGAAGGCCGCGAATTCACTGCCACGGAAATGCGGGTCATCCACCTGCTGCTCAAGCAGACCTTCGCCGACCTGCAGGAAGCATGGGCGCCGGTGATGGACGTCGAGCTGGAGTACATCAACTCCGAGATCAACCCGCACTTCGCCAACATCGTGACGCCGCGCGAGTACGTGGTGGTCTGCCGGCTGCACGTCGAACTCGATGGCGGCGGCGGCGACATCCACGTCACCCTGCCCTACTCGATGCTCGAACCGATCCGCGAGCTGCTCGACGCCGGCATCCAGAGCGACCGCAACGACCGCGATGCCAGCTGGGGCGTGATGCTGCGCGAACAGCTCAACATCGCCGAAGTCACCCTGTCCAGCGTGCTGGCCAGCAAGCGCATGAGCCTGCGCGAACTGACCCGCCTGAAGATCGGCGACATCCTCCCGATCGAGCTGCCGGCGCAGGTGCCGGTGTGCGTGGAGAACATCCCGGTGTTCACCGGCGAGTTCGGCATCGCCAACGGCAGCAACGCAGTGAAGATCACCGCCACCCACCCCCCGGGCGTCCGCCCGCGCGTTCCCGTAATCCAGGAAGACCCGCAATGAACGACATCGACACCAACGCGCCGGCACCGGCCCAGTTCACCAACCTGCAGTCCGACGAGATCCCCGGCAGCACCGACCTCAACCTGGATGTGATCCTCGATGTGCCGGTCACGCTGTCATTGGAAGTGGGTCGCGCGCGCCTGCCGATCCGCAACCTCCTGCAGCTCAACCAGGGCTCGGTGGTGGAACTGGAGCGTGGTGCCGGCGAGTCGCTGGACGTCTTCGTCAACGGCACCCTGATCGCCCACGGCGAAGTGGTGGTCATCAACGATCGCTTCGGCGTGCGCCTGACCGACGTGGTCAGCCCGAGCGAACGGATCCGGAGACTGCGTTGAGCGCCTGGGCGCTGATCGCCGCCGGCACCACCACCGCCAAGGTGGGCCAGCACGCCGCTGCCGCACCGAGCATGTTCGGTGCCGTGCTGGCGCTGCTGGCGGTGTTGGCCCTGATCGTCGGCCTGGGCTGGGTGCTCAGGCGCATGCCGGGCAGCGGCTTCCGCCCTGCCGAAGGCCTGCGCGTGGTGGCCAGCCTGACCGTCGGCGCCAAGGAGCGCGTGGTGGTCGTGGAGGTCAACGGCGAGCAGTTGCTGCTCGGCGTCACCGCCGGTGGCATCAACGCCCTGCACCGCCTGCCCGAACCGTTGCCGACGCCTGCCCCGGCGCGGCTGCCGGACTTCAAACACTTGCCGAATTTCGCGCAGATGCTGCAACAGCGGCTGCGCAAGGACTCCTGACATGCGTGGCCCTCGTAACCCCTGGACCCATTACCTGCCCCTGCTGATGCTGCTGGCGCTGTGCGCGCTGCCGGCACTGGCCTGGGCCGCCCCCGGCCTGCCCGGCACGCCGTCGCTGCCGGACGTGAACGTCGGCAAGATCGGCGGCCAGCCGGTGAGCCTGCCGCTGCAGACGCTGCTGCTGATGACGGCGATCACGCTGATTCCGTCGATGCTGCTGGTGTTGACCGCTTTCACCCGCATCATCATCGTGCTGGGTCTGCTGCGCCAGGCACTGGGCACCGGGCA
Organism: Stenotrophomonas sp. NPDC077421; assembly: GCF_049545505.1. Classification (NCBI taxonomy): domain Bacteria; kingdom Pseudomonadati; phylum Pseudomonadota; class Gammaproteobacteria; order Lysobacterales; family Lysobacteraceae; genus Stenotrophomonas; species Stenotrophomonas sp. NPDC077421. The sequence continues at coordinate 6,932 of NZ_JBMWDP010000023.1, forward strand.
GACCCCGTCGAACCAGGTGCTGCTCGGCCTGGCCCTGTTCCTGACTGCAATGGTGATGCTGCCGGTGTGGCAGAAGGCCTGGGGCAGTGGCATGGCGCCCTACCTCAACGGTGAGATCGACTTCCAGACCGCCTGGACGCTGACCACCCAGCCGCTGCGCGCCTTCATGCTGGCGCAGATCCGCGAGACCGACCTGATGACCTTCGCCGGCATGGCCGGCCACGGCACCTACGCCAGCCCGGATGCGATTCCGTTCCCGGTGCTGGTGGCCTCGTTCGTCACCAGCGAGCTGAAGACCGCCTTCGAGATCGGCTTCCTGATTTTCATTCCGTTCGTGATCATCGATCTGGTCGTGGCCAGCGTGCTGATGTCGATGGGCATGATGATGCTGTCGCCCATGCTGGTCTCGGCCCCGTTCAAGATCCTGCTGTTCGTGCTGGTCGACGGCTGGGTCCTGGTGGTCGGCACGCTTGCCGCCAGCTTCAACGCGGTCTGAGGTCGCCATGACGCCCGAACTTGCCCTTACCGAACTGCGCGGTGGCCTGATCACCGTGCTGTGGGTTGCCGGCCCGCTGCTGCTCACCGTGCTGATCGTCGGCGTGGTGGTCGGCGTGGTGCAGGCCGCCACCCAGCTCAACGAGCCCACTATCGCCTTCGTGGCCAAGGCCGCCGCGCTGACCGCCGTCCTGTTCGCGCTCGGCAGCCTGCTGATCGGCCACCTGGTGGAATACACCACGCTGCTGTTCCAGCGCATTCCCCACCTCATCGGCTAGGCAGGCACGCACGATGGATTCGGCCACTCAGATGGCTGCCGATGGCCTGCAGGCCTTCGGCATGATCGGCACCATCCTGTGGACCATGCTGCGCATCGGCGCGATGGTCATGGCGATGCCATTGATCGGTACCCGCGCGGTGCCGCAACGGGTGCGGGTGATGCTGGCCGGTGCGCTGGCCATCGCCCTGTCGCCGATGCTGCCGCCCGTGCCAGCCTGGACCGGGTTCGACGCCGCCACCGTATTGAGCATCGCGCGCGAACTGGCCATCGGCGTGTCGATCGGCTTCCTGCTGCGGCTGGTGTTCGAGGCCGGGGCGATGGCCGGCGAACTGGTCGCCCAAGGCACCGGCCTGGCGTTCGCGCAGATGAGCGATCCGCTGCGCGGCGGCAGCTCCGGCGTGATCGGACAATGGTTCTACCTGCTGTTCGGCCTGCTGTTCTTCACCTCCAACGGGCACCTCGCGCTGATCTCGCTGCTGATGGACAGTTACAAAGCCGTGCCGATCGGTGCCGAGCTGCCCAATGTCGATGCGTTTCTCAGTGCTGCCCCGACCTTTCTGCTGCAGGTGTTCCGCGGCGCGCTGACCCTGGCCCTGCCGCTCACCGTGGCGATGCTGGCGGTCAACCTGGCCTTCGGTGTGCTGGCCCGGGCGGCGCCGGCGCTCAACCCGATCCAGCTTGGCCTGCCGGTGGCCCTGCTGCTCGGCCTGTTCCTGCTGACCGTGCTGGCCGGTGAAATGGGCCCGCCGGTGCAGCGCCTGTTCGACGCCGCGTTCCAGGCTGCCGACGGCGTGACGCGCTGAGCCGGGTCGCGATGCACGTTCCGTCACGGATTCGTGCTGCGGCTCTTGCGAGACCCCCCGGGCATCGCGGTAGTCTTCACGGGTAGCGTTCGTTTCATCGGAGTCATGGGGAGACTGCCGGTGAGGGTGCCATTGCGCATCCTCGGTGATCACGGCGGTGTACGCCATGCCATCGCATTCGTGCAGGCCAGGGAGAGTCACCCATGCTCGTCGGCAGCTACGCCCCGTCCCTCGTACTGATCTCGCTCCTGGTCGCCGTGATGGCGTCCTTCACCGCGCTGGACATGGCCGCACGGGTCACCACCGCGCCGAGCCGGCGCCAGACCGCGCTCTGGCTCGCCGGCGGGGGATGTGCGATGGGGCTCGGCATCTGGTCGATGCACTTCATCGGCATGCTGGCCTTCCGCCTGCCCATCCCGCTGGGCTATGACATCGCCATCACCGGGACGTCGCTGCTGGCCGCGATCGCCTCTTCCGTATTCGCCCTGTGGCTGGTCTCGCTGCCCACCCTGCCGCACACGCGGCTGGCACTGGGGGCCCTGCTGATGGGCATCGGCATTGCCTCGATGCACTACCTGGGCATGGCCGCGATGCGCATGCAGCCGGGGATCGTGTACGACCCGGCCTGGTTCGTGGCCTCGGTGCTGATCGCCGTGGCCGCCTCCTGGACCGCCCTGTTCGTGGCCTTCCGCCTGCGCGGCAGCCAACGCCGCCTGCGCGACCGGCTGGCGCCGGCGGTTCTGCTCGGCACCGCCATCGTGGGCATGCATTACACCGGCATGGCAGCCGCGCGATTTCCCGCCGGCAGCATCTGCGGCGCGGCCGGTCGGGACGGGCTGCAGACGCAGTGGCTGGCGGCGATCGTGCTGGTACTCACCATCTCGATCCTGACCATCGTGCTGGTGGTGTCCTGGCTGGACCAGCGCATGCAGTCGCACCTGCTGCGGGTGCGCAACTCGGACCTGCGCACCTCCCTTTACGACGCCCAGGCCGAACTGACCCAGGCCGCCCTCCACGATCCGCTCACCCGCCTGCCCAACCGGCTGCTGCTCCAGCAGCACATCGAGCAGTCGCTGAGCCGGGCCGAGCGCAACGGCACCCGGTTTGCCGTGATGTTCATGGATCTGGACGGATTCAAGCAGGTGAACGATGCGTATGGCCACCAGACCGGCGACGCCCTGCTGGTCGCCGTGGCCGAGCGCACCCGCCAGCTGCTGCGCCCCGATGACGTGCTCGCACGGTTGGGCGGCGACGAGTTCGTGCTGGTGGTCGGCATCGACAACGGCGAGGACATCGCCGCCCTGGCCAGCCGCATCATCCAGACCATCGGCCGCGAGCCGCTGCTGCCCGACCACGAGCTGCAGGTCACCGCCAGCATCGGCATCGCCATCTGCCCCGATCATGCCGCCAGCGAGCGGCAGCTGATGGCCTTCGCCGACGCGGCGATGTACCAGGCCAAGGAAGCCGGCCGCAATGCGCAGGTGCTGTTTTCTGACTGGATGAACGACAGCGCCGAGCAGCAGTTCCAGCTGCTCGCCGATCTGCGCCGGGCGATCGGCACCGACCAGCTGTTCCTGCATTACCAGCCCAAGACCCGCGTGGCGGCCCACACCGTCTGTGGCGCCGAGGCCCTGATCCGCTGGCGCCACCCGCAGCACGGACTGGTGCCCACCGAACGTTTCATCCGGCTCGCCGAACGCAGCGGCGTGATCAACGAGATCGGCCGCTGGGCGCTGGACGAAGCCTGCCGGCAGCTGCGCGAGTGGCACGACGCCGGCCACGACAGCTGGACCGTGTCGGTCAACCTGTCGCCGGTCCAGTTCAGCTCGCCGGACCTGCTGCACGACGTGCGGCGCGTGCTGCAGACCCATCGCATGGACCCGCGCCGGCTGATCCTGGAGATCACCGAGAACACCGTCATGCGCGACACGGAAGCCAGCCTGCGCCTGCTGCAGTCACTGGCCACGCTGGGGGTCGGCATCTCCATCGACGATTTCGGTACCGGCTATTCCAGCCTGCTGTACCTCAAGCGGCTGCCGGCCAGCGAGATCAAGATCGACCATGCGTTCGTGCGCGACCTGGAGAACAGTTCGGAGGATGTGGTGATCGTCTCGGCGATCGTCGCCCTGGGCCATGCGCTGGACATGGACATTGTCGCCGAAGGCGTGGAGACCACCGGCCAGCGCGCGTATCTGGAACGGCTGGGCTGCGATTACCTGCAGGGCTATCTGCTCGGCCGGCCGGTGGATGCCCAGCGCTTCATGCAGCTGCATGACCATCCGCGGCCGCGGGTCGAGGTGGCTCCGGACTGGAGCACGGACGAGGGCCTCTCGCCTCCGGGCCACCCGGCCGGCTGAGCGGGCCCGGCCGGGTCACTCCAGCAGCGTCGCGTCGGTGACATCCAGCAGCCCCAGCTGCGCCATCCGCGCTTCCACCTCGTGGATCTGCCGCAGGTGCGCCCTGTTGCGCAGGTCCAGGCAGCCGTCCACGGCCACGATGATCGTGCCGCAGCCCGTGACCACATGGACGGCGGCAGCTTCGGGGAGGTAACGATGCGGAACCAGTTCGGGGACAAACCCCATCCAGCCGAGCCAGCGGCGATGGGGGAACAGGCGATGGTCGAGCGCGTACGTGTCGTATCCCTCTTCATTCTTACGCCACGCGTACACATCCGCCGCGATGAACGACGTACCCAGCGTCTCGGCCAGGGCCGCGATACAGCCGCGGACGACGACGGGCGCCAGACGTTCGCCGAATGCTCCCACGGGATCCTTGATGTCCAGCTCCAGGCGACCGCACCACGGCGTATAGCTGATGATCGTGCGACCGGCCTTCGCCCAGTCCGCATCGGTACGGGCATTTCTCAGACTCGCTTCGGCACCCCCAGCCGTGGGCAGCGTTGGGTAGGAATGCGCATCCTCAGCCGCGTTCCGCTCGATTCGTCTCTTGAACCTGCTTGCATCGGCAAGCTCGACTGCACCAGGGTCGCCCCGGCGTGGAGGCTCCACCCACGCCCGAAGAAGCGGGTGGACAGAGGAGAGGCTATCGGCGAGAGCGCTCATGCGCTCGTACACCTCGGTCGCGCTCAGCGCCTCCTCCCGTATCACGGCATTGATTGTGCTTCTGAACATTGCGCTCATGGTGAGTATCTGCAGATGGCTGCCAATGCGTCGAACGCTTTCTGCGCCGTCTTGAAACACCCTGGTTCCAGAAAGTGCCATTCCAGTCTGCCGGGAGGACCCAACGCGACAACTTGCGCGTACTGGGTTCTGGACTGTCTGAGCCAGCTGTCGAGGATCGAGGGCGTACGACGCGCCGCCCATGCATGAAGCTGTCCTTCTCCGTCGAAAAACTGCTGGTAATGCCCCTTCGCCTCGATCACCGTACAGCGCGATCGCCAGAACCCGTCGAAGCGGATCGCGCCGTGCCGCCATTCGGTGATCGTGATTGCGGTCCTGGACGTCGGCATCCTGGCCAGCACCCGGTCCATCGTCCCGTTGGACGCGCAGCGCTTCATGCAGCTCCATGTCCATCCGCGGCCACGGGTGGAAGTAGCACCGGAGTGGAGCGCGGACGCAGACCTCTCCCCACCCGGCCGGGTCACTCGAGCAGTGTCGCGTCGGTGAGATCCAGCAGCCCCAGCTGCGCCATCCGCGCTTCCACCTCGTGCACCTGGCGCAGGTGCGCCTTGTTGCGCAGGTCCAGGCAGCCTTCTACGGACACGATGATCGTGCGGCAGCCTTTCACCACGTGGACCGAGGCAGCTTCAGGGATGTACCGGTGCGGAACCAGTTCGGGGACGAACCCCATCCAGCCTAGCCAGCGGCGATGGGGAAACAGGCGGTGGTGCTGGACGTAAGTGTCGAAACCCTCTCCATCAGGGAGAGCGCATGTCACGTCGGTAGCAATGTGAAGGACACCCAACACCTCTGCAAGGGCCGCCACGACGCTGCGCACCATCTGCAGCGTGCCATCACGTCCGAACGCTTCCACAGGCTGATACAGGGAGATCGTACAGACGCCAAACCAGGGCCTGAGCGCAATCTCCACACGGCCGGGGGACAACCATGCAGCGGGGGTGTGTGCTGTCGTGATGACACCCTCGACCGTGCTGGGCAATGTGCCGTAGTCAACGCGATCGGCGTCTGCGTAGCGCTGCATCCTCTCCATGAACCCGCGCGGATTGGAAAGTGGCATCAGACCGCGATCCGGCGCTCGAGGCAGGGAGACCCACGCTGACGGGGGCGGAAACACGCCCTGCAGCTTTTCGAGCATGCGCACGAGGCAATCATGCACAGCCTCGGACGTCATCGAACGTTCGGGGAGAATGGCCTCGACGAGCACACTTCTCATCGTCATGGGGAGTACCGGCAAGCGGATGACAACGGCCCAAATGCCTTGGAGGCTGCTTCATAGCAAAGGCGCTGCAGAAAATGCCACTCCAGCTTTGCGGGAGCACCTTGTCGATGGACATGCAGCGACTGGGCGCTCAATTGACGCATCCAGCTTTCAACTACATTCGGCGACCTGAATCTGGCCCAGCCTTGCAGTTCTCCGTCACTCTCAAAGAACTGCTGGTAGTGCCCCTTCGCCTCAACCACCGTGCACCGCGAACGCCAGAATCCATCAAACCGGATCGCGCCGTGCAGCCATTCGGTGATCGTGATTTCGTTCTTGGACTTAGGCATCCTGGCCAGTAGCCGGTCCATCGTCGTTCCGCCGTACGTGTAGTCGAAGCGTTCCGGTGCCGCGTAACGGTTGGCGAGGCGGCACTGGTAGTCGAAATCACGGAACTGCCTGTACGGAATGATGTAGTTGGCCGGCGTCAGATAGCCCTGCGCCAGCTTGCACGTCGTGCAGGCGTTCTGATTGCTGGTCTGCGCGCAGTCGGTATCGCGCGCCTGCACCGACGGCTCCACTACGGTATCGGTACCGATACCCACGGCGCGCTGGATGTCCGCCCAGACCTGGCCGATGCTCGGCCCGGTGGGCACCTCGCGGGTCGGGTCCCAGCCGCCGGGATGAGCCGGGGGCGGCGGCGGAAGTGGCAGGGGCAAGGGAAGTGCACCCATCAACGCTCCTTTCGGTGGGACAGGTGTGGCGAGGCAAGCAACGCGAGCAGGTCGGCAGCCGTCACGTTGGGCTGGTCGGTGCTGTTGAACCACACGCCGGTCACGGCGTGGTCGCGCAGCGTGCGTGCCCAGGCCACGTCCGCTTTCACCCAGCGCACCAGCGTGGGCAGATGGGTGATGCGCAGTGCACGCACCGCGTGCCGGTAGCTGTCGTGCACGGTCGCCCGCAATGCATCGTCGGCGACAGCGAACGTGGCGTCAGGGTAATCGTGGCGGACTTCGGCCGCCATCGCGGGCGCCCAGTCCGCTGCATCGGGCAGGCTCAGCGCGGCGTACTGTCCTGCAGAGAGCTGCAGCGGGCCGGTGCCCGACGGTTCGGTTTCCGGGTCCGCCCGCACCGTGACGGGGCGCCCCTGCAGGGTCGTCTCCCACACTCGCACGGGGCCGAGCAGGTCGCGCTGCTGAGCCGGGGTCAACACGTCTCCATAGCGCCGCCAAGCACGCGGGCAGTAGAAGCGCATCAACGCACGCTGGCCATCCGGGAGGCGCAGTTCGAGGCGTGCCTGCAGGTGATCGAACAACGCCTCGAACCCGCCCGCCGCCCAGACCCGGGTGACGCCGGCCGCCGTGCCGCCCAGCGTCACCCGCCAGCGTTCCACCGGCTGCTGGAGCGCGCCCCGCGGCAGCGCGATCAGCCAAGGGGCCGCGTCGGCATGCGTGGCCTCGGGACGGTCGGTGAACAGGCATCGCGCGACCACCCCCGCACTGGCGACGTAGTGGCGCAGGTCGCCGATGCGCCCCGGTGACGCGGCACAGTCAACCAGGGCGTAGTCCTGCAACGCACTCATTCCAGGCGCACCATCGGCGTGCCGGACCGTGCGGCGTCCATCAGGCTCTCCAGACAGACCGGCGGCGCACTGGACGCGGCTGCCGGCGCGCAGATAACTGCCGGTCCCGCGACGTCTTCCTTCGCCGGCGCGGGCGCCGCCTCCACGTACACCAAACGCTGCACGGTCGAGCGCAGTTGGCAGCCACACGCAAGCAGATCCCCGTCCAGCGCGACAGTCTGGCCATCCACGCGCAGGGTCGGATCTCCACCGACGATGGCGAACGCGCCCCCGTGCAGCGGACAGGTGGCGTAGTCGCCCACGCGCGCCACTGCAGCGCCCTCGATATCGGTGAACGGCGAGCCGGTGATCACCCGGCCGCACCTGCTGGTGGTGTCACCAACAACGATCCAGTAGCTGCGCATGGCCCTCTCCTGTGCCTTCCCTGGGGCCAGGACTGTCCCCCGCTCAGCGCCGGCGTCGCCATCGGAATCGACCGAATCTGCCGGCGCGCCCGATGCTCCCCTGTGACACGGGCGATGGCGGGCAGGCGGCCTGCCCCGCCGGATGTCGCGACTGCCCTGCCCCGCGGCCTGCCCCCGCCCTGGCCGGCGTCGAAACGAAACGGAACGGATCTTGCACGCACTTGGAAGAATCCTCCCCCGTGTCGTGCCCCGATGTCCGAGAACGAACAAGCCGGCGAAAAAACCGAACAACCGACCGAGAAACGGCTGCGCGACGCCCGCGAGCAGGGCAACATCCCGCGCTCGCGCGAGCTGGCCACGGCCGCGGTGTTCGGCGCCGGTGTACTGGCGCTGATGGCCTTCTCCGGCGGCATTTCACGCAACGCGCAGGCCTGGATGAAGCAGGCGCTGAGCCCCGAACCCGGTCTCCGCCAGAACCCGATGGCCCTGTTCGGCCATTTCGGCGAGAGCCTGGCCCAGCTGCTGCTGGCGCTGTGGCCGCTGGTGGTGGTGTGCCTGCTGGCCAGCTTCCTGTCACCGGTGGTGATGGGCGGCCTGCGCTGGTCCAACAAATCCCTGATGCCCGATGTGAAGCGGCTCAGCCCGATGGCCGGGATGAAGCGCCTGTACGGCCCCGAGGCGATCGCCGAGTTCACCAAGTCGCTGCTGCGCATCGCGTTTGTCGGCACGGCGGCCGGACTGGTGGTCTGGGGGGGTATCCAGCCGTTGCGCGCCCTGCTCCACCAGCCGCTGGAAGCGGCGATGGTGCATGGGCTTGGCTTCACCCTGAAGCTGATGCTGGCCACCGGCGGCGCGATGCTGCTGCTCGCGGCGATCGATGCGCCGTACCAGCGCTGGAACTGGATGCGCAAGCTGAAGATGACCCGGGAAGAGCTGCGCCGGGAAATGAAGGAGAGCGAGGGCAGCCCCGAGGTGAAGGGCCGCATCCGCCAGCTGCAGCAGCAGATGTCCAACCGACGGATGATGGAAGCGGTGCCTACCGCTGACGTGGTGGTGGTCAACCCGACCCACTACGCCGTGGCCCTGAAGTACGACGGCGGCAGGATGGGCGCCCCTACCGTGGTGGCCCTGGGGGTGGATGAAACCGCCTTGCGCATCCGCGAAGTGGCCGACGGCAACAAGGTCGCCATTGTCTCCGCGCCGCCTTTGGCACGCGCCTTGTATCGGGAAGGCCAACTCGGCAAGGAAATCCCCGTGAGACTGTATTCGGCCGTCGCCCAGGTCCTGTCCTACGTCTACCAGCTGCGCAGCTGGCGTTCCGGCCCGATGCCGGCCTCGCCGCGCATCGACATTGAAGAATTCACCAACGGAGCCCGCCCGTGAGCGCCCAGCCTGCAGGAATGAACGTGCGCAAGGCGCTGGATATGATCCGCCACGGGCTTGGTGCCCCGCTGATCGTGCTGGCGTTGCTGGCAATGGTGGTGGTGCCGCTGGCACCGCCGGTCCTGGATGCCCTGTTCACCTTCAACATCGCCATCTCGCTGATGGTGCTGCTGGCGGTGGTCTATGTGAAGCGGCCGCTCGACTTCACCATCTTCCCGATCGTGCTGCTGATCACCACCATGCTGCGCCTGGCGCTGAACGTGGCCTCCACCCGCGTGATCCTGCTCAATGGCCAGAACGGCCACGAGGCGGCCGGCAAGGTGATCGCCGCGTTCGGCGAGTTCGTGATCGGCGGCAACTACGCGGTGGGCATCGTGGTGTTCGCGATCCTGACCATCATCAATTTCGTGGTGATCACCAAGGGCGCCGGACGCGTCTCGGAAGTGACCGCGCGCTTCATCCTCGATGCCATGCCCGGCAAGCAGATGGCCATCGACGCCGACCTCAACGCCGGTTTGCTGACGCGTGAGGAGGCCAAGGCCCGTCGTGAGGAAGTCCGTGAGGAGGCCGACTTCTACGGTGCGATGGACGGCGCCAGCAAGTTCATCCGCGGCGACGCCATCGCCGGCATCCTGATCCTGTTCATCAACATGCTCGGCGGCCTGGCCGTAGGCGTGTTGCAGCACGGCATGCCCTTTGGCGAATCCGCGGCCACCTACACGCTGCTGTCCATCGGCGACGGCCTGGTGGCGCAGCTGCCGGCACTGCTGGTGTCCTCGGCGGTGGCGATGCTGGTCACCCGCGCCTCGCGGTCGCAGGACATGAGCCAGGCGATGATGGGCCAGGTGTTCGGCCAGCATCGCGCGCTCACCATCGCCGCGGCCATCCTCGGCGTGGTCGGGCTGGTCCCGGGAATGCCCAACGTCGCCTTCTTGACGCTGGCCGCCATCCTCGGCTTCATCGCCTGGAAGCTCTGGAAGAAAAGCACCGCGGCTGCCCGCGCCGCTGAAACCGCAAGCGCCGGCCGCCCCGATGCACCGGGCCTGCCCGGCGCCACGCCCTCGCCCACCGCCGAGCTGACCTGGGACGAACTGCGTCCGGTCGATCCGCTGGGCCTGGAAGTGGGCTACCGGCTGATCCCGCTGGTGGACAAGAACCAGGGCGGCGAGCTGATGGCACGGATCAAGGGCGTGCGCCGCAAACTCACCCATGACATCGGCTTCCTGATCCCTTCGGTCCACATCCGCGACAACCTGGAGCTGCCGGCCACCGGCTACCGCCTGCTCATCCACGGCGTGCCGGTAGCGACGGCGGAAATCCACCCGGACCGCGAGCTCGCCCTGGACCCGGGCAGCGCGCTCGGCGCGCTGGACGGCATCGCCGGCAAGGACCCCGCGTTCGGCCTGGACGCCACCTGGATCCAGCCGCATCAGCGCGCCCATGCCGAGTCGATGGGCTACACCGTGGTCGACCCCGCCACCGTGGTGGCGACCCACCTGTCGCACCTGATCCGCGAGCACGCCCCGGAACTGCTGGGCCACGAGGAAGTGCAGCAGCTGCTGGCCAACCTCGGCAAGAGCGCCCCCAAGCTGGTGGAGGACCTCACGCCCAAGTCGCTGCCGCTGTCGGCGGTGGTGCGGGTGCTGCAGAACCTGCTGATCGAGCGCATTCCGATCCGCCAGCTGCGCAAGATCGTCGAAGCGCTGGTGGAGAACGCGCCCAACAGCCAGGACCCGTCGGTGCTGACCGCCGCCGTGCGCAACGCGCTGGGCCGCTTCATTGTGCAGGAGATCGCCGGCATGTCGGCGGAGCTGCCGGTGTTCACCCTCAACCCGCAACTGGAACGCGTCTTGCAGGAGTCCACGCAGGGCAACGGCGCCGCGCTGGAACCCGGACTCGCCGAGCGACTGCACCAGAGCCTGGCCGACTGTGTCGGCAAGCAGGAAGCGAAGAACGAGCCCGCAGTTGTGCTGGTACCCGGCCCGGTACGTGCCGCGCTGGCACGGCTGGTACGCCACAGCGTCCCCTCGCTGTCGGTACTGGCCTACAGCGAGGTGCCGGAGGATAAACGGTTGAAGCTGGTCGGCACGATCAGTTGAGCCGGTACTCCGACGGCAACGCGCCAGAAAACAGACACCCCCACTTTTGACATCACCGCAGCAGGACACAGAGGGAAACCCGGACCGTGCAGACCACCGACAACCAGCGCTTCCCTTCCACCACCCCGCCGCCCCAGTCCCGGTACCACAGCATGAAAATCAAACGCTTCGTCGCCTCCGATATGCGCTCGGCCATGAACCTGGTGCGCAAGGAACACGGTCCTGACGCGGTGATCCTGTCCAACCGCCGGATCGAGGAAGGCGTGGAGATCGTGGCTGCGGCCAACTATGACGAAGGCGCCGTGCAGCGCGCCCTGGAAGCCTCGCGCAAGGATGTCGCGCCGCCGCCGGTGCCGCGCCCGCGCAGCGCCGCCGATGCGGTGATCGCCGCCGTCACGCGCCGCAAGGCCCCGGTCGTCGCCCCCGAACCGGTCGCGGCCACCACCTCGGCCGTGGCCGCCCTGGCGCGCGCGGCCGTTGGCGCCACCGGCCGCACGCTGGATACCGCCAACGAAAACGTGCCCCCGCCGGGCAGCGCCGGCTTTGCCGCCACGCTGTCGCGGGCCAGTGTGGCCACCCCCGTCAATGAACCGTCGCTGCCGGAGCAGATCTTCGCGCCGTTCAATGTCGAACAGGCGGCGGCTGCTGCGCCCGCGCCGATCGCGGCCCCGGCCGCACCGGCGGCCGCGCCGATCAACCGCGCGCGCTTCGTGATCGACCCGCCGATGGACGATGCCCCGCACATCCAGATGTATGCACCGCCGGCCCAGGCGCCGGTGACGATGCCGCCGCTGCCGGTCGCCGCCGTGGCCGCGCCGGTGTCGGCGGTCCTGGACCCCGTGCCGGTGGCGCAACCGCCGGCACTGCCGGTCGCGGTCGCCGCTGCTGCAGCCGACATCGCGGCCGATGCGGTTGCGCGCCCCGCACCGGAACTGACCGTGGTGCCCCGGGACGACGAGGAAATCCGCCAGCTGCGTCACGAAGTGGCCGGCATGCGCCATGTGATCGAGCGCGAAATGCATCGCTTCACCGACGAGCGTCTGCGTGGCTCGCCGGTCCGAGCGGCCGCGTTGGACCTGATGGAGGAGTACGGCTTCGATGCCGGCATCAGCCGCGACGTGGCCCTGCAGATCCCGCTGGATACCGAAGCCCATCGCGGCCGCGGGCTGATGCTGGGCCTGCTGTCCAAGAAGCTGCCGATCGCCCCGGTCGATCCGCTTGACGCCGGTGGTGTGATCGCCCTGGTCGGCCCGACCGGTGCCGGCAAAACCACCACCATTGCAAAGCTGGCCTCGCGCTTCGCCGAGAAGCACGCCGCACGCGACGTGGCCCTGGTCACCACCGACACCGGCCGCATCGGCGCCCGCGAGCAGCTCTACGGGTTTGGCCGCCAGCTTGGCATCGCCGTGCATGAAGCCAACAGCGGCACCGATCTGAGCCAGCTGCTGGAGCGCCTGCAGGACTACAAGCTGGTTCTGATCGACACCGCCGGCCTTGGTCCGCGCGACCGTGCCCTCGCCGCGCAGCTGCAGTGGCTGCGGGCCGCCGACCGCATCCGCACCCTGCTGGTGCTGCCGGCCAATACCAGCTTCGGCGACATGGACGAAGTGGTCCGCCGCTTCAGCGCTGCCAACCCGCAGGGCGTGGTGCTGAGCAAGCTGGACGAGACCGGCCGCTTCGGCACCGCCCTGTCCGTGGCGGTAGACCACTGCCTGCCGATCACCTGGGTGACCGACGGCCAGGACGTCCCGGAGGACCTGCACCGCGCCAGTGCGGCCAATCTCGTCCTTCGCCTTGAAGATTTGCGCCGCGCGGCCGATATGCCCTGCAACCCGGAGTTCAACCATGCCGTCGCGTGAGTACGCCAAGCTGACCAAGACCTTCCCGTTGTCGGCTACCCGCAGCCAACCGCTGGGCCCTGTCCGCACCATCGCCGTCACCGGCGGCAAGGGCGGCGTGGGCAAGACGAACGTTTCGGCCAACCTGGCCGTAGCGCTCGCGGACATGGGCAAACGCACGCTGCTGCTGGACGCCGACCTCGGCCTGGCCAACATCGATGTGATCCTCGGCCTGCAGCCGAAGGTGACCCTGGCCGACCTCGTCGCCGGGCGCTGCACGCTGGAGGAAGTGATCATGGAGGGCCCGGGCGGCGTGCTGGTGGTGCCGGCCGCGTCCGGTCGCCGCCACATGGCCGAACTGCAGCCGGCCGAACACGTGGGCCTGGTCAACGTGTTCTCCGAGCTGGAGCGCGAGCTGGACATCATGGTGGTGGACACCGCCGCCGGCATCACCGATGGCGTGCTCACCTTCTGCCAGGCCGCACAGGACACCGTGGTGGTGGTCTGTGACGAGCCGGCCTCGATCACCGACGCCTACGCACTGATCAAGGTGCTCTCCCGCGAGCGCGGCGTGGACCGCATCCAGGTGGTGGCCAACATGGTGCGCGACCCCAACGAAGGCCGCGTGCTCTACGAGAAGCTGACCCGGGTCTGCGAGAAGTTCCTCGCCGACGTGTCGCTCAACTACCTCGGCTGCGTTCCGCAGGACGACTGGCTGCGCCTGTCGGTGCAGCGCCAGCAGCCGGTGGTCAAGGCCTACCCGTCCAGTCCGTCGGCGCTGGCGATCACCGAGATCGCCCGCCGGACCGCCCGCTGGCAGGCCCCGACCGAGCCGCGCGGCGGCGTCGAGTTCTTCCTGGAACGCATCCTCAAACAACGCGGGGTGGCCGCATGAAAGGCGCCGCACAGTACAAAGAGGTCCAACGTACCGCCGCCAACGAGTGCATCGCCCAGCATTCGGACCTGGTGCGGCGCATCGCCCACCACCTGGCCGCGCGCCTGCCGGCGAGCGTGGAAGTGGATGACCTGATCCAGGCCGGCATGATGGGCCTGATCGAGGCCTCGCGCAGCTACGACGCCGACCAGGGCGCCTCGTTCGAGACCTACGCGTCGATCCGCATCCGCGGGTCGATGATCGATGAGATCCGTCGTGGCGACTGGGTGCCGCGATCGGTGCACCGCCGTGCACGCGATGCGGCCGCCACCATCCGCCGCCTGGAGCAGAGCACCGGCCGTGCCGCCAGCGCCACCGAAGTGGCCAACGCGATGGACATGCCGCTGCCGGAATACCTGCGACTGATGGAAGACGCCGCACGCGGCCAGGTACTGAGCCTGGAATCGCGGATCGAGGACCAGGGCGAGCTGGATACCGTCGCCCAGGGCGGCCCGACCCCGCAGCAGGTCCTGGAGCGCGGCGAGTTCGGCCGTGAGCTGGGCAATGCGATCGGCCTGCTCCCCGAGCGCGAACAACTGGTGCTGTCGCTGTACTACGAACAGGAATTGAACCTGAAAGAAATCGGCGCGGTGCTCGGGGTGAGTGAATCCCGGGTGTGCCAGATCCACGGCCAGGCGGTATTGCGCCTGCGCGGCCGACTGAAGATCTTCGAGGCGGCCGACGCCGGCCTCGAAAACCCTTGAAATCGAGGAAAGTGCTTTGAACAAGAACATGCGTATCCTGATCGTCGACGATTTTTCGACCATGCGTCGTATCGTCAAGAACCTGCTGGGCGATCTGGGCTTCACCAATACGGCCGAAGCCGAGGACGGGCATGCCGCGCTGGCACTGTTGCAGAGCCAGCCGTTCGACTTCGTGGTCACCGACTGGAACATGCCGGTGATGACCGGCATCGACCTGCTCAAGGCGATCCGTGCCGACGCCAAGCTGAAAACCCTGCCGGTGCTGATGGTGACGGCTGAAGCCAAGCGCGAGCAGATCATCGAAGCGGCCCAGTCCGGCGTCAACGGCTACATCATCAAGCCGTTCACCGCACAGACGCTGGAAGAGAAGCTCGGCAAGATCTTCGAACGCCTGGCAGCGAGCGCCTGATGGAAACCCTCAGCGACAAATCGGCGCTGGTGCAGCGCCTGCAGGACGCCCTGGCCGCGCTGGAAGGCGGCGACGAGGCCGGCTGGCGCCGGGAAATCGACGCGCTGGCGGCCCTGCGCACGCAGCCGATGATGGCCGGCCTGAACCGGCTCGCCCGCGAGCTCGGCCAGGCACTGGGCGAACTGCCCAGCCTGCCCAGCGAAGCCGGCGAACTGGACGACGCCTGCGCGCGCCTGGACCACGTGGTGGCGATGACCGAACAGGCCACCCACCGCACCCTGGACCTGGCCGAAGAATGCCGCGCGTTGACCGAACAACTGCGCGCCAACGGGCTCAGCCCGGACCAGGACCTGCAGCTGGACCGCATCCGCCACAACCTCACCGAGATCGCCCTGACCCAGAGCTACCAGGATCTGACCGGGCAGATCATCCGCCGCGTGGTCGGCATCGTGCGCCGCGTGCACGAAGGCTTCGGCGCGCTCGGCCTGCCGCCGCAGGAAGACGACGCGCGCCGGCGCGACACCGGCCTGGCCGGCCCGGCCGTCACGGGCCTGGACCGCCACCAGGTTTCCCAGGTCGACGCTGACGACCTGCTCTCCGATTTGGGGTTGTAAGACGATGAGTGCTGTTCCGGACGACATTGCCGCCGATTTCATTCTCGAGGCCCAGGAGATCCTGGATCGCCTCGGCGAACAGCTGGTGTCGCTGGAGCAGTCGCCCCAGGATACGGATCAGCTCAACGCCGTGTTCCGCGGCTTCCACACCCTCAAGGGCGGTGCCGGCTTTCTCGGCATCCAGGCGATGGTGGAGCTGTGCCACGCCGCCGAGGAGACCCTCGGCATGGCCCGTTCCGGCCAGGCCACCCTGCAGGCGCACCACTTCGACGCCGGCCAGCAGTCGCTGGACTACCTGCAGTCGATGCTGGACTCGGTCTCGGCCGGCACCGAGCCGGGGTACGCCCCGCCGGAGCTGATCGCCCAGTTCGATGTCAACGGCCCGGCCACGCCCGCACCGGTGGCGGCCCCGGCGGCCAATGGTGAGCTGATCACCGAGGACGAGTTCGAGGCCCTGCTGGACCAGCTGCATGGCGGCGCGGCGCCGACGGCGGTGGCCAAGGCCGCCGATGGCCTGATCGGCGAAGACGAGTTCGAAGCACTGCTCGACCAGCTGCATGGCGGCGCCGCCCCCGGTGCCCAGCCCGTGGCCGCCGTCGCCGCACCGGCCCCGCGTGCACCCGCCGCCCCGGCCCCCGCCGCCGCGAAGCCAGCCGCCAACAAGCCGGTCGCCGAAGCCGAGCATACGGTGCGCGTGGACACCAAGCGCCTGGATGCCATCGTCAACCTGATCGGCGAACTGGTGCTCTCGCGCAACCGTCTCAAGACCCTGCGCGCCCGCCTGCACGATGAAGAGCTGGACCGCGCCGTCTCCACCTTGGACATCGCCACCGCGCGCCTGCAGTCGGCGGTGATGCGCACCCGCATGCAGCCGGTGGGCAAGGTGTTCTCGCGCTTCCCCAAGGTGGCCCGCGACGTTGCCCGCTCGCTCAAGAAGGAAGTGGACCTGGAACTAATCGGTGCCGAGACCGAACTGGACCGCAACCTGGTGGAGGCCTTGGCCGACCCGCTGGTGCATCTGGTACGCAATGCGATCGACCACGGCGTGGAAATGCCCGATCTGCGCGAAGCGCAGGGCAAGCCGCGCGGCGGCCACGTCCGGCTGTCGGCCCAGCAGGAAGGCGACTACGTCAGCATCGAAGTGCAGGACGACGGTGCCGGTATCGATCCCGAGCGCCTGCGCGCCAAGGCCCGTGAAAAGGGGCTGATCGACCCCGAAGCGGCCGCCCGCCTGACCAGCGAGGAATGCCTGCACCTGGTGTTCCTGCCAGGCTTCTCCACCAAGCAGCAAGTCACCGACATCTCCGGCCGCGGCGTCGGCATGGACGTGGTCCAGTCGCGCATCCGCGAGCTGAGCGGCCAGATCCAGATCCAGTCCGAGCTTGGGCGCGGCAGCCGCTTCATGATCCGCGTGCCGCTGACCCTGGCGATCCTGCCCACCCTGCTGGTGCAGGCCGGCGAGGACGTCTACGCGCTGCCACTGGCACGCGTGATGGAAGTGCTGCACGCCCCGAACACCTCGCTGGGCTGGTTCGACGGCCGCGCGGTGCTGGACCGCAAGTCGCATACCCTGCCACTGGTGGACCTGCGCCATTGGCTGGAGGTCGACCCGGTGCCCTCGCCCCTGCTCACCATCGTTGTGCTGCAGGCCGGTGAAGCCCGCTTCGGGCTGGTGGTGGACCAGGTGCGGGGCCGCGAGGAAGTGGTGATCAAGCCGCTGCCCAAGGCATTGCGCGGTCTGCGCGGCTACGCCGGGGCCACCCTGATCGGTGACGGCCGCATGTCGCTAATCCTCGACGTGGACGGCCTGCGCTGACCACCGGTAGCGCCGGGCGCTGCCCGGCGGCTTTCCCCCTCCAAAAGTGTGACCGCCGCATCACCCTGTTCCGTCGGCGTCTCAAGTCCCATTCACACAAGCCGATACCGGACTCATGGATAGACTCAGCCTCATTGGACTTTTTCTCGCCCTGGCCTCACTGGTCGGCGGCAGCATCCTCAAAGGCGCGGGGCTGGCCTCGCTGTGGTCGCCGGCCGCCTTTGTGATCGTGATCGTGGGCACCCTCGCCGCGATCCTGCTGCACACCTCGCCGGCCGTGTTCAAGCATGCCTTCAAGATCGTGCGCTGGGTCGTGCGCCCGCCGAGCAGCGACCGCCGCGAGCTCATCCAGCAGATCGTCGAGTGGAGCAACATTGCCCGCCGCCAGGGCCTGCTGGGCCTGGAAGCCCAGGTTGAAGCCCAGGACGATCCGTTCCTGCGCAAGGGGCTGCAGCTGCTGGTGGACGGCGTGGAGCCGGAAACCATCCGCCACATGATGGAAATCGAACTGGGCAGCCAGGAGAGCCAGGACCTGGCCGCCTCCAAGGTGTTCGAGGGCATGGGCATCTACGCACCCACCCTGGGCATCATCGGCGCCGTACTGGGCCTGATCGCGGTGATGAAGAATCTTGCCGACCCCAGCAAGCTGGGCCACGGCATCGCGGCGGCGTTCACCGCCACCATCTACGGCATCGCCTCGGCGAACCTGCTGTTCCTGCCGGTGTCGGCCAAGCTCAAGAGCGTGATCCACCACAACAGCCGCGACCGCGAGATGATCATCGAAGGCCTGATCTCGATCGCGCAGGGCGAAAACCCGCGCAACATCGAAACCAACCTGTCCGGCTTCCTGCACTGACATGGCCCGTCGCAAGCACCACGAAGAGCATGCCAACCACGAGGCCTGGGCGATCCCCTATGCCGATCTGATGACGCTGCTGCTGGCCTTCTTCGTGGTGATGTACGCCATCTCCTCGATCAACGAGGGCAAGTACCGGGTCATGGCCGATGCACTGACCACCGCCTTCGGGGGCGCGCCGCGCACCATCAACCCGGTGCAGGTGGGCAACCAGCAGGTCCAGGGCGGCGGCTGGGACAGCCCGTCGGTGATCAAATCGGGGACCAGGATCGGCCCGTCCGCACCGGCGCCGTCCAACGACCCCACGCTGCTGCCGGCGATGGCCTCGCAGATGCGCATGCCGGTCTCGGTGCACAACCAGGAACAGCTCAAGCGCGCCGAGCGCCAGCTCAACGGCATCGCCGACCGTCTCACCGCCACGCTGGCGCCGCTGATCGAGCGCGGCATGATCACCGTGCGCCGCACCGAACTGTGGATCGAAGTGGAGATCAACAGCGACATCCTGTTCACCACCGGCTCGGCCACGCTGGACGTGCATGCACGCGACACGCTGTCCAGCCTGGCCAAGGTGCTGCATGACGCACCCAACGGGGTGCGCGTGGAAGGCCACACCGACAATGTGCCGATCGCCACCGCGCTGTTCCCGTCCAACTGGGAACTCTCGGCCGCGCGCGCCGCCAGCGTGGTGCATCTGTTTGCCGACCAGGGCCTGCAGCCCTCGCGGCTGGCGATGGTCGGCTATGGCCAGTTCCGTCCACGCGAAGACAACGCCAGCGCCGAAGGGCGCAACCGCAATCGCCGGGTGATGGTGATCATCCTGGCCGACACCTCCCAGGGCGTGGACCCGATCGGCCCGCAGCTCACCGCCGATACCGAACGCGCCGTACCGGCCACCGCTGCCGCGCCCTCCCGCTCCACCGTTTCCCCCATCGCGCCGGTGCAGTTGCCACCGGTGCCGGCTGGCAGCCGCGTCGGCGCCGCCGCCCCCCCTGCAATGAAGGAGTGAACCGCATGCGTATCTGGGCCATTGCCAATCAGAAGGGCGGCGTGGGCAAGACCACCACCACCCTCGCGCTCGGTCGCGGCCTGGCCGCGCTCGGCCACCGTGTGCTGCTGATCGACCTGGATCCGCACGCCTCGCTGACCCGCGCGTTCGGTGTGGCGCTCGATCCGCCGCCGCAGGGCGTGCTGGAACTGTTCGCCACCCCGCCGGCCGAGCTGTCCGCGCTCGCCCATGCCACCGCCATTCCGGGGCTGGACCATGTCTGCGCCCAGGCGGCGCTGGCCACCCTGGAGCGCCGCAGCGCCAATCAGCCCGGGCTCGGGCTGGCGTTGCAACAGGCGCTGACCCGGCACCACGGCCAGCACGACTACATCCTGCTCGACTGCGCCCCGACGCTGGGCCTGCTGATGATCAACGCGCTGGCCGCCGCCGACCGCCTGATCATCCCCACCCAGGCCGAACCGCTGGCGCTGCACGGCCTGGACGGCATGGTGCGGACCGGTGAGATGGTCGAGCGCTCGCGTCGCCGCACGCTGCCGATGTCGATCCTGCCGACGCTGTTCGACCGCCGCACCCGCGCCGGCCACGAGACCGTCAAGCTGATGCAGGAACGCCACGGCCAGCGTGTCTGGGAAGATGCGATCCCCGTGGATACCCGCATCTGCAACGCCGCCAGCCTGACCGT
The DNA here is from genome assembly GCF_049545505.1 of Stenotrophomonas sp. NPDC077421. Classification (NCBI taxonomy): domain Bacteria; kingdom Pseudomonadati; phylum Pseudomonadota; class Gammaproteobacteria; order Lysobacterales; family Lysobacteraceae; genus Stenotrophomonas; species Stenotrophomonas sp. NPDC077421. Next base: position 27,175 of record NZ_JBMWDP010000023.1, read on the forward strand.
GCCGTCGCAGTCGGACGACTACCCCGGCCGCGGCCTGGCCGCCTATCGCCGCGCGCTGGAATGGATCCTGGCCGACGACGCCCAGCAGATGGAGCGCGCGGCATGAGTACCACCGGCGTGCTCGACGACTATCTGGAGCAGCTGCTCGGCGACGCCGTCCCCACCGCGCCCGTCGTGGCGGCAGCGGCTCCGCCCGCCGTGGAGGAGGATGATGCCGGCGGCGTCGCGCAGGCGATCAGCGCCGAGTTCGCACGCCCCGAGGCGCAAGACGACGTCCTGGCCACCGCTGCCGCATTCGAGACCCCCACCGCGCCCGGCGCACCGGCCAACCTCGCACTGCTCGACGAGCTGATGAACGATCCCGCGCTCGGACCGGTCCAGGCCGCACCCGCGCAGGACACCCCCACCGCGCCCGGGGCACCGGCCAACCTCGCACTGCTCGACGAGCTGATGAACGATCCCGCGCTCGGACCGGTCCAGGCCGCGCCCGCGCATGACACCCCCACCGCGCCCGGGGCACCGGCCAACCTCGCACTGCTCGACGAGCTGATGAACGACCCCGCGCTCGGACCGGTCCAGGCCGCGCCCGCGCATGACACCCCCACCTCGCCCGGCGCACCGGCCAACCTGGCGCTGCTCGACGAGCTGATGAACGATCCCGCGCTCGGACCGGTGATGTCGCCTGCACCCGAGTCAGCCGCGCGTCCGGGCTGGGACGACCTGCCCGACGAGGTCCTGCACGACAGCGCGCCGCCGGCCGTGGTCGCGCGTGCAGCCGAACCGGCTCCCGCGCCCACGCCGACCCCACCGCCACCGCCGCCATCTGCGGTACCGGCCCCGGTCGCACGCGCGACGCCAACGCCCCTGCCACGCCCGGCCGCGCCGCCGGCGCCGCGCGGCGGCCGCCCCAACAGCTGGGAGGAACTGCAGGCGCAGGCACGCGACCCCGCCTCCAGCCCGCGCGAGAACCGCCGCGCCAGCGAACGCACCTCGCGCTGGCTGCGCCTTCGCTGCGGCACCCAGGCCTATGCACTGGAACTGCTGAAGGTGCAGGAAGTGGTGCTGCCCGTGCCGCTGCTGCCGTTGCGCGGCACCGCGCCGGCGATGCTGGGCATCATGAACCTGCGCGGCCAGGTGGTCCCCGTGATGGACCTGGGCATCCACCTGGGCAGCGGCCCGGCCGCCAACGATGCCAATACCCGCATCGTGGTGCTCGAGGAAGACGGCGAAACGATGGGGCTGCGGGTCTCGGCGGTGGAAGACGTCGCCAACCTCACCGACTCGCAGATCGAACCCCCCGACACGGCCCGCATCTGCCAGATCTCCAACGACCTGTTCCGTGGCGTCGCCCGCGTCACCGCCCAGCCGATGATCCTGCTCGATGCCACGCAGCTGCTGAACTGACGGCAGGCCCGACGCACCGGGCCTAAAGGTTCCCCTCACGGGGCCGTTATCAACCTCGGAACCGTTTGTCCGGAGCAACGATGAGCACTGTGGCCCTGGGTGGTGATCTCGGTATCGAGACCAGCACCGAGCTCAAATCCCGCCTGGCCCCTTTGGTGGACCAGGCTGGCGCACTGACGCTGGATGCCAGCGAAGTCAGCCGTATCCATACCGCAGCAATGCAGGTCCTGTGCGCATTCGTCGACGCCCGCCGCCAGGCGGGCCATGCGACCGGATTCGACGGTTGCACTGCAACCTTCCGTGACGCCGCGCGCCTGCTCGGCGTCACCCAGGCCCTGGGCCTGGATGCACCCCATGACAACCTGAAATCTGTGGAGAACGCTGCATGAGCGCACGTATCTTGGTGGTGGACGATTCGGCGTCAATGCGCCAGATGGTCTCATTCGCCCTCACCTCGGCCGGCTTCACCGTCGAAGAAGCCGAAGACGGTGCGATCGCACTCGGCCGGGCCAAGGGTCAGCGCTTCAATGCGGTGGTCACCGACGTCAACATGCCCAACATGGACGGCATCTCGCTGATCCGCGAACTGCGCCAGCTGGCCGACTACAAGTTCACGCCGATGTTGATGCTGACCACCGAGTCGGCCGCCGACAAGAAGTCCGAAGGCAAGGCCGCCGGTGCCACCGGCTGGCTGGTCAAGCCGTTCAATCCCGAACAGCTGGTCGCCACCGTACAGAAAGTGCTCGGCTGAGCCTCAGCCCGCTTCGCTTCCGCCCTCCCCCTTCCCGCAACCGGACCCAACGCACCATGAGCATGGATCTGCAACGTTTCCACGCCACGTTCTTCGAAGAAAGCCGCGAAGGGCTGGATGCGATGGAGGCCGGACTGCTGGCACTCGAATCGGGCCAGCAGGACCCGGAGATCATCAACTCCGTGTTCCGCGCCGCGCATTCGATCAAGGGCGGCGCAGGCACCTTCGGCTTCGACGCGATTGCCGGGTTGACCCACGTGCTGGAAACGCTGCTGGATGAACTGCGCGCCGGCAAGCGCGCACTTGAACCGGCCGCCGTGGACGCCATGCTGTCCTCGGTGGACGTCCTGCGGGCCCTGCTGCGCGAAGCCGAACATGGCCAGCCCGCCGATCCGCAGGCGGTAGCCAACGTCAAGGCGCGCCTGGAAGCCGTGCTGTCCGGACAGGCCGTGGCCACTGCCGCCCCGGTTGCCGCCGCGCCGGTGGACGATACGCCGGAAGCCTGGCAGATCGGCTTCGTACCGGCGCCGTCGCTGTTCATGAGCGGCAATGATCCGCTGCGCATCATCCGCGAGCTGGAGCACCTGGGCTCGCTGCAGGTCGCCGCGCGCATGGAGCGCCTGCCCGGGTTTGCGCAGCTCGATCCGCTCGAAGCCCACCTGGCCTGGGACCTCGGGCTGGTGGGCAAGGTCCCGCGCAGCAAAATCGAAGACACCTTCGCATGGGTGGTGGACGACTGCGAACTGGACATCCGTCCGGCTGCGCCGCCGAGTCTGGCCACCAGCGCCCCGACGGCACCGGCAGCGGCCACCGCCCCCGCAGCGGCAGCCGCACCTGTGGCCGCCGCTGCCGCAGCGCCGGCCGCCGCCGCGCACGAAGCGGAAACCTCGATCCGCGTCGCCGTGGAAAAAGTCGACGCGCTGATCAACCTGGTCGGCGAACTGGTCATCACCCAGGCCATGCTCAAGCAGGTCTCGCACGCCCTGGACCCGGTCCATGCCGAGCAGCTGTTCGCCGGTCTGGACCTGCTCGAGCGCAACACCCGTGACCTGCAGGAAGCCGTGATCGGGGTGCGCATGCTGCCGGTGGACGCGGTGTTCCGCCGCTTCCCGCGCCTGGTCCGTGATCTGTCCTCGCGTCTGGGCAAGCACGTCCGCCTGCGCACCATCGGCGAAGGCACCGAACTGGACAAGGGCCTGATCGAAAAGATCGCCGACCCGCTCGTGCACCTGGTCCGCAACTCGATCGATCACGGTCTGGAAATGCCCGACGTCCGCCGCGACGCCGGCAAGGACGAGACCGGTACGATCACCCTTGCCGCCTCGCACCAGGGCGGGCACATCGTCATCGAAGTCAGCGATGACGGCCGCGGCCTGAACCGCGACAAGATTCTGTCCAAGGCCGTCGAACGCGGCCTGAGCGTGCCGGACAACCCCACCGACGCACAGGTCTGGGACCTCATCTTCCAGCCCGGCTTCTCCACCGCCGATGCCGTCACGGATCTTTCCGGGCGCGGCGTGGGCATGGACGTGGTCCGCCGCAACATCCAGGCACTGGGGGGCGAAGTGCAGCTGGAAAGCCAGGCCGGCAACGGCACCCGCGTGCTGATCCGCCTGCCGCTGACCCTGGCCATCCTCGACGGCATGACCGTGTCGGTGGCCGGCGAAACCCTGATCCTGCCGCTGGCCTATGTGCTCGAAGCCCTGCAGCCGCAGGCCGAGGACGTCCGCACGATGGCCGGCGAAGGCCGTGTGCTGCGCGTTCGCGGCGAGTACCTGCCGATCCTTTCGCTCAGCGAGTACTACGGCTACAGCGGTCGCACCAAGGACGATTCGCTGGTGGTGGTGGTCGAAGGCGATGGCCAGAAGATCGCGCTGGAAGTGGACGAACTGGTCGGCCAGCAGCAGGTGGTGGTCAAGAACATCGAGAACAACTACCGCCGGATCAGCGGTGTTTCCGGCGCCACCATCCTGGGCGACGGCCGCGTCGCGCTGATCGTGGATATCGGCGGCCTGGTGCGCTCGCTGCGGATGCCGCAGGCGGCGTAACGCGCGCGTATCACCGGTGAATGCACGCCCCCGCCACGCGCGGGGGCGTTCTGTTCTTCGCGCCCGGGGCGACGGCATCACGCGCCCCGCGATCGCCCCACGGAGCGCCGGCCGCTGGCCGGCATCACACGTTCTCTGACGCGCCGGGCAGCGTCCGTCGCTCGACGTTGCCCGCCCGCGTCCTGACGGGGCGGGGTGCGACCGCTGGCCGGCACAACGCATTCCGGGAGGTCGTTCTCTGCTCGCCTGGAAGTGTGACGTTGATTGGCATCGATACGTTGGCGTACAGACGCGCCGTCGCCAGCCGCGCCGCCGATTCCCCGCCGTTGCTGGCGCCTGCACCGACTGCGATACCCACAGCGCGCCGAAAAAATGTGACATCCAACACTCAAGTTGCGGCGGCACAGCGCCGTTATCCCGGAAGAGCGTTGACACCGTCGTCACACCGCCCGCGCCCCACCCCACGTTCCGCCACGCCCCTTGCGCCCAGCACCCCACGGCTGTGCACCCCGCCCTGCCCGGAGTTCCGACCATGAAGTGGTTCCACGATCTGCCCATCGCCCGCAAGCTGGCGGTGGGATTCACCCTCACCACCCTGATGACCGTCGTTCTCGGCGTGTTCGCCCTGGTCCGCCTCAACGCTGCCAATGCGCAGTTGGCCGCAATGGCAGGCAACGACATCCCGTCGGTGCAGCACCTGGGTGAAGTGCGCTCGCAGCTCGGCGAATTCCGCACCTATGAAATGGCGCAGGTCAGCATGTTCGACCAGCCCGAAAAGGTCGCCGACTACAACACGCGGATGGACAGCACCGCCAAGATCGTGCGCGATGAACTCGCCGCCTACGCCGCGCTGCCGGCCGGCGACCGTGAGCGGGCGCTGTCCAGGAAAGTGTCCGCCGATGTGGACGCCTACTTCCACGCCAATGCCGAACTCCGCGCCGCCGTGGCCGCCGGTGACGGCGCGCTTGCGCGGCAGATCTCCGACGAGAAGTCGCGCCCCGCCCGACGCACCCTGTTCGATGACCTCAAGGAGCTGGGTGCGTTCAGCAACAGCCTGATGGAAAGCAAGATCGCCAATGCCAATGCCGTCCATCGCACCAGTGTGATCGCCATCATTGCCTGCATGGTGCTGCTGTCGCTCGTGGCCGTCGCGCTGGCCCTGGTGATCTCGCGGGCGATCACCCGTCCGCTGTCGCAGGCGGTGCATGCGATCAAGTCGGTGGCCCGCGGCGACCTGAGCGTCACCATCCGCGCCACCGGTGCCGATGAAGCCGGCCAGATGCTGGCCGCCACCAGCGACATGACCACCATGCTGCGCCGTTACTCCGACGAAACCCGCCAGATGGCCGCGATGCACGCCGGTCCCGACATCTCCCATCGCATGCCGGTCGATTTCCCCGGCGTCTACGGTGAGCTGGCCGTCGGCACCAACACCGTGGTGTTCGACCACCTGGATGCCATCAAGGACGCCATCGACATCCTCAACCAGTACGCCGCCGGTGACCTGTCGCAGAATGCGCGCCGCCTGCCGGGCAGCCGCGCGATCCTGCACGAATCGATGGACGCGGCCAAGGCCAGCCTGCTGGCGATCAATACCCAGATCCAGACCCTGGCCCAGGCAGCGGCGGCCGGCGATTTCAGCCAGCGCGGCGACAGCCTGCGTTTCGAGCACGACTTCCGGGTCATGATCGAAAACCTGAACACGATGATGGAAGTGGCCGACGGCAATCTGTCGCAGTTGTCGCAGCTGCTGCAGTCCATCGCCAACGGCGACCTGACCGCCCGCATGCACGGCGAGTTCCACGGCGTCTTCGCCAGCATGCGCGACGATGCCAATGCCACGGTTGCCCAGCTGACCCAGATCGTCGGACGCATCCAGCAGGCCTCGTCCAGCATCAGCACGGCAGCCGGCGAGATCGCGTCGGGCAACAACGACCTGTCGCGCCGTACCGAGCAGCAGGCGGCCAACCTGGAGGAAACCGCCGCCTCGATGGAGGAACTGACCTCCACCGTGCGCCAGAACGCCGAACACGCCCGCCAGGCCAACCAGCTCGCCATCGGCGCGCACACCGTGGCTTCGCAGGGCGGCGACGTGGTCGGCCAGGTGGTCAGTACCATGCACGAGATCGACGCGTCCTCGCGCCGTATCGCCGACATCATCACGGTCATCGACGGCATCGCCTTCCAGACCAACATCCTGGCGCTCAACGCGGCCGTGGAAGCGGCGCGTGCCGGTGAGCAGGGTCGCGGTTTCGCCGTGGTCGCCAGCGAAGTGCGCACCCTGGCGCAACGCTCGGCCAGCGCCGCCAAGGAGATCAAGGGTCTGATCGACGAGTCGGTCGGCAAGGTCGCCGAGGGCTCGCAGCTGGTCAACCAGGCCGGCGCCACGATGGGCGAAATCGTCGCCTCGGTGCAGCGTGTGACCGACATCATGGCGGAGATCTCGGCAGCCTCGCAGGAGCAGTCCGCCGGCATCGAGCAGGTCAACCAGACCGTGGTGCAGATGGACGAAACCACCCAGCAGAACGCCGCGCTGGTGGAAGAAGCCACCGCCGCCGCGCGGGCGATGGAAGAACAGGCCGGCCATCTGACCGATGCGGTGGCGCTGTTCAAGCTCGACGGCCAGGCCGCCTCCGCGCCTGTGGCACGCCCGACGGTGGTCGCTGCGTCACCGGCACGCCCGGCCGGCGCCGCACGTCCGCGCCCGGCCGCTGCCCCACCGCGCCGCGCGCCGGCCCGCGAGCCGGCACTGGCCAACGACACGGAGTGGCAGGAGTTCTGACGCCGCACCGATCCTCGCATCGCGTCTGATCCGACACCCCGCCCCGGCGGGGTGTCGTCGTTCCGATCCAGCCCTGTCGATATTCGCCCTACATAAATGTGATCTGATGCCGATAAACGGACTGAGCCCCGGGATCGTGTGATGCCGGCATCCGCCCAACCCAGCAGATTCCATGTCCGAAGGCAGCCTTCCCGCACACGACGGAACCCATGCCGCGCCCGACCCGGGTACGGATGACAAGTACCTGGTCCGCAACCCCCGGCAGATCCGCCAGCTGCTGCAGGCGCTCATCGACCAGCGGTCGCTGATCAATGCGCACATCGACGGCCGCGACCAGTCGTTCCCCACGGCGGTACTGGAACTGGACGAGGACGAGGACGAACTGCTGCTCGACGGCAGTCCCTCGGAAACCTCCAACCGCGCCGCCGAGGCGGCCGATCACCTGCTGTGCTTCGGCCAGCTTGAACGGGTAATGGTCCGCTTCCGCCTGGATGGCCTGGTCCGCATCCACAATGAAGGCCACGTCGGCTTCCGCGCCCCGTTCCCGACCGAACTGGTGCACCTGCAGCGGCGCGAGCTGTACCGCCTGGAGACGCCGATCACCGACTCGCCCAAGCTGGTCCTGCCCGTTGATGACGACCGCAGCGAAGCGCTGACGATGCGCGTGGTGGACATCAGCGGTGGCGGCCTGGCCGTCACCGTGACCGAAGACTGCCCGGTGTTCGGCCTGCAGAAGCGCTACGACGGCTGCCGCCTGGAGCTGCCCGACAGCAGCCCCATCAACGTGTCGCTGGTGGCCTGCAACATGCGCGCGCAGAAGCTGCCCAACGGCGTGGAGATGAAACGCGTCGGCCTGCGCTTCGACGCACTGCCGCGCGGCGCGGACAGCGCGATCCAGCGCTACATCTTCCGCATCGACCGCCAGCGCAAGGCACGCAGGAACGGCGAAAGCTGAACGGCGGCAGCCCCCGCTAAAGTCGTTCCGTCCCAGGCCGATATCCAGCGTGACGCCCGGTTTTTCGACCGCCACGCCCGACCCAGGATTGCCTCCATGAACGACAAGAACAGCAGCGCCGCCAGCTCCGGTGGCGAGTACCTCAGCTTCACCCTCGGCGCCGAGCACTACGGCGTGGACATCCTCAAGGTGCAGGAAATCCGCGGCTACGACTCGGTCACCCGCGTGCCGGATGCCCCGGACTACATCAAGGGCGTGATCAACCTGCGCGGCACCATCGTCCCGGTCATCGACCTGCGCCTCAAGCTGCGCCTGGAAAACGCGCGCTATGACGCCTTCACCGTGATGATCGTGCTCAACGTCGAAGACCGCGTCGTCGGCATCGTCGTGGACAGCGTCTCCGACGTCATCCCCCTGAGCGCCGAGCAGATCCGCCCGACCCCGGAGTTCGGCGCCGCCGTGGACACCCGCTTCATCTCCGGGATCGGTACCCAGGACGATCGCATGCTGATCCTGCTCGACATCGAGACCCTGCTGGACAGCGCCGACATGGGCCAGGCAACCACCCTGGACGACGTCGCCGCCTGATGACAGACCCGCGGCCGCCGCGCACTGCGACGAAGGTCGACATTGACCCTTCAGTTCCCGCGCGCGTGGCCGATAGCTGGAATCAGGACCCGGCTGTGCTGGACACCCCAAGGCCGGGCCAACTTGTCCACATCCTCCGGAGAACCATCCGATGAAGTCCCTGTTTGCGCTGTTTTCTGCTGCCGTGCTCGCCACCACCGCCTCGTCCGCCTTCGCCCAGACGGCCGAAATGATCCCGCCGGAAATGGCCCCGCGTGCAGTCGGCAAGGACGGCATGGTCTGCGGCAAGGTGGAAAAGGCACGTTACGCCGAAGGCTCCGAAGGCCAGCCGACCTTCCTGTACATGGGCGGCGCCTTCCCGCGCCACACCTTCTCGGCCCGCATCGCCGGCGCCAACCGCAGCAAGTTCAGCTTCCCGCTGGAAACCCTGGAAGGCAAGACCGTGTGCGTGATCGGCAAGATCGCCCGCGATGCCTCGCGCGCTGAAATCGAAGTCAGCTCGCCGGCCGGCCTGAAGCTCGCCAACATCAAGTAATTCGCTGTACGCCATGCCACGCCGGCGCTGGCCGGCGTGGTCGCTGCAACCGGGCACGATGCCCGGACGCGTTTGCCACCGGAGACCGCACCGCCCATGCCGTGGATCAACAACCTCAAACTGATGCCCAAGCTGATGCTCACCTTCGGTGTCATCCTGCTGGTGATGCTGCTCCAGGGCATCGTGGCCTATCGTGGCTTGTATTCGCTCAACAACGTCACCACCGAGCTGGCGGGTCACCGGATGGAAAGCATCCGCATGGCTGGCGAAATCCGTGGCATGGTCGGTGAGTATCGCAACTCCGCCTATCAGGGTCTGATCCGCGCCAGCGACGACGTCAAGGCCGAGGCCAAGACGCGTGCCACCGATCTGCGCGGCAAGATCGACGCCTCGATCAAGAAGTACCCGGCGCTGATCGACAACCCGCAGCAGAAGCAGCTGTTCGACACCTTTGCCAAGGATTGGAACGCCGCCTTGGCGTCCTATGACTCGGTCACCGAGATGCTCGAGCTGGACCTGCCGGACGATGCGGTCGACACCTTCGTCGGTGAGACCCGCACCAGACACCGCAAGGCCTCCGCCGCGCTCGAAGCGCTGATCGCCGAGGACAACCGCCTCGCCCGCGCCTCGCGTGAAGAAGCCGAATCCACCTACGCCGCCTCCGCCACCCTGACCGTGATCGCCCTGCTCGGCGGCGCGGCGCTGGGCCTGGTGCTGGTGTGGCTGTTCGCCCGCTCGCTGGTGGGCAGTGTCCGCGGCGCCGTCTCGGTGGCCAACGACGTGGCCGGCGGCAAGCTCGACGGCCACATCGATGTCACCCGCAAGGACGAAGTGGGCGACCTGCTGCAGGCCATGCAGCGCATGCAGCGCGACCTGCGCGAGCGGACCGAGACCGACCAGGCGATCGCCCGCGAGAACCTGCGCATCCGTACTGCGCTGGACTACAGCTCCACCGGCGTGTACCTGACCGACGACAGCCTCAACATCGTCTATACCAACCGCGCCCTGCAGCACACGCTCACCCGGTACCAGGACGAAATCCGCAAGGACCTGCCGGACTTCGATGCCGCCACCTCGCTGATCGGCAAGCCGGTGACCGTGCTCGAACACGGCAACGAGATGGACCAGCGCACCTTGAGCCAGCTCAAGGAGCATGGCGTCAGCCGCCGTCCGATGCAGTTCGGCGACGCCCAGTTCGCGCAGGTGGTCTCCTCCATCGCCAACGAGCAGGGCGACACCGTCGGCCACGTGGTCGAATGGCGCGACCGCACCCCGGAAGCCGCCGTCGAAGCCGAAGTGGCCCGCGTCATCGCCCAGGCCGCCGCCGGCGACCTGTCCGGCCGCATCGATGACGCCGGTAAGGAAGGCTTCTTCCTGCAGCTGGCCCAGCAGATCAACGGCCTGCTCGAAGCCAACGCGAGCAGCATCGACCAGGTCTCCGGCCTGCTTGCCGCCCTGTCGCAGGGCGACCTGAGCGCACGCATGCACGGCGACTTCCACGGCGTGTTCGCCCGCATGCGCGACGACGCCAACGCCACTGCCGAGCAGCTCAGCGGGATCGTCACCCGCATCAAACAGTCCAGCCAGGCCATCAGCTCGGCCGCGAGCGAAATCGCCACCGGCAACAGCGACCTGTCGCGCCGCACCGAGCAGCAGGCGGCCAACCTGGAAGAAACCGCCGCCTCGATGGAGGAACTGACCTCCACCGTGCGCCAGAACGCCGAGCACGCCCGCCAGGCCAACCAGCTCGCCATCGGCGCGCACACCGTGGCCTCGCAGGGCGGTGAGGTGGTCGGCCAGGTGGTCACCACCATGAGTGCGATCCAGACCTCGTCCAGGAAGATCGCCGAGATCATCTCGGTCATCGACGGCATCGCCTTCCAGACCAACATCCTCGCGCTGAACGCGGCCGTGGAAGCGGCGCGTGCCGGTGAGCAGGGTCGCGGTTTCGCGGTGGTCGCCAGTGAAGTGCGCACCCTGGCCCAGCGCTCGGCCGGCGCGGCGAAGGAAATCAAGGGCCTGATCGACGACTCGGTCGGCAAGGTCAACGACGGGTCGGCGCTCGTGCACAAGGCCGGTGCCACGATGGGCGAGATCGTCGCCTCGGTCCAGCGCGTGACCGACATCATGGCCGAGATCTCCGCCGCCTCGCAGGAACAGTCGGCCGGCATCGAGCAGGTCAACCAGACCGTGGTGCAGATGGACGAAACCACCCAGCAGAACGCCGCGCTGGTGGAAGAAGCCACCGCCGCCGCGCGGGCGATGGAAGAACAGGCTGGCCACCTCAGCGATGCCGTGTCGATCTTCACGCTGGACGAGCGCGACCTGGCACCGGCACCGGTCGCCGCCCCGGTCGCTGCCGCACCGCGCCCGATCCGTTCGACGCCGGCGCCGGCACCGGCTCGCCGTGCGCCGAACCGGCCGGTCGCCACCGAACTGGCCGACGGCGACTGGCAGGAGTTCTAAGCGCGTCGCGCCGGTCAACGACTGAACCGCGAAAGGCTCCGGTGCGAAGGCACCGGAGCCTTTTTCCTTTGCGGCGTCCGCGCCATCCGCCTGCAACCTGAATACGCTCAGCCTGCACACCTCAACCGCAGCCGTTCGCGGCCGATAACTGCATTGCCGCGACACGTTCGCCGACCAACGATGCCATGCCCATGACCTTGATCAGCCGCTGGAACCAGTACTTCTCCAACCTGTCCGTCCGTCGCAAGCTCAACCTGCTGACGGCGCTGATCGCCGTGGGCGTCATCGCCCTGGCGGTGATCGCCGCCCGCATGCAGTACCTGGACCTGACCGACACCCGCAAGGACAGCCTGAAAATCCAGGTCGAACTGACCTACGGCATCCTGGACCACTACCATCACCTCGCCGAAACCGGCGAGCTGACCGACGCGGCGGCCAAGGAGGCCGCGCTGCTGGCGCTGGACCGCATGCGCGCCGACAACGACGCCTACTACTACAGCGTCTACGACACGCAGTACCGCGTGCTGATGCATCCGTTCCGCAAGGACCTGATCGGCAAGGACATGAAGGACTTCCGTTCCGAGGACGGCGTGCGCCTGTTCTACGACATGGTCGGCATGGCCCGCCTGGGCGGCGGCGTGGTCTCCTACAAGTGGGCCAAGGCCGGTGAAGAAGGGCTGTTCGACAAGTCCTCCTATGCCGGGATGTACGCCCCGTGGCAGTGGGTCATCAGCAGTGGCGTGTACATGGAAGACGTGCAGCAGCAGGCGCTGGTGTTCACCGCCATCATGACCGCCGCCGGCGGCGCGCTGGTTCTGATCGTCCTGGCCCTGAGCTGGCTGATCGGCAACCGCATCACCCTGCCCCTGCGCCAGGCCACCACCGTTGCCGAGAGCATCGCGCGCGGCAGGCTGGACAGCCGCATCGGCGAGCAGGCCCACGATGAGCCCGGCCGCCTGCTCGAGGCCATGTCGCGCATGCAGAGCCAGCTGCACGGGGTCATCACCGCCCAGCGCGACATGGCCCGCCGCCATGACGCCGGCGAGGTCAGCTACCGCATCGACGAGAGCGCCTTCCCCGGCGAGTACGGGCTGATGGTGCATGAGACCAACACCCTGGTGGGCGCCCACGTGCAGACGATGGAGGCGGTGCTGGAAGTGGTCAAGGCGTACGCGGTCGGCGATCTGCGCGCCGACATCGCGCGCTACCCTGGCGAGAAGGCAGCCATCACCGCCACCGTGGACACGGTCAAACAGAATCTGGGCAGCATCAATGCCGAGATCAAGCGGCTGGCAACGGCCGCGGCGGCCGGCGACTTCAGCCAGCGCGGCGACAGCACGCGGTTCGATCACGATTTCCGCCTGATGATCACCAACCTCAACGCCATGATGCAGGTCAGCGACGAGAACCTGGGCAAGCTGTCCGCGCTGCTGTCGGCCATTGCCGAGGGGGACCTCACCGCGCGCATGCAGGGCCGGTTCGAGGGCGTGTTCGCCACCATGCGCGATGACGCCAACGCGACCGTCACGCAACTGACCCGCATCGTCGGCCAGATCCAGGAGTCGGCCAGCAGCATCAACCAGGCTGCCGGCGAAATCGCCACCGGCAACAGCGACCTGTCGCGCCGCACCGAACAGCAGGCGGCCAACCTGGAAGAAACCGCCGCGTCGATGGAGGAACTGACCTCCACCGTGCGCCAGAATGCCGAACATGCCCGCCAGGCCAACCAGCTCGCCATCGGGGCGCACACCGTGGCTTCGCAGGGCGGTGACGTGGTGAGCCAGGTGGTCACCACCATGAGTGCGATCGAAGCCTCGTCCCGGAAGATTGCCGACATCATCTCGGTCATCGACGGCATCGCCTTCCAGACCAACATCCTCGCGCTGAACGCGGCCGTGGAAGCGGCGCGTGCCGGTGAGCAGGGTCGCGGTTTCGCCGTGGTCGCCAGCGAAGTGCGCACCCTGGCCCAGCGCTCGGCCGGCGCGGCGAAGGAGATCAAGGGCCTGATCGACGACTCGGTCGGCAAGGTCAACGACGGGTCGGCACTGGTGCACAAGGCCGGTGCCACGATGGGCGAGATCGTCGCCTCGGTGCAGCGCGTGACCGACATCATGGCGGAGATTTCGGCGGCCTCGCAGGAACAGTCGGCCGGCATCGAGCAGGTCAACCAGACCGTGGTGCAGATGGACGAAACCACCCAGCAGAACGCCGCGCTGGTGGAAGAAGCCACCGCCGCCGCGCGGGCGATGGAGGAGCAGGCCACGCAGCTGGCCGATGCCGTGTCGATCTTCCGTCTGGACAACCAGGTGGCCGCGGCGGTCAGCGCGGTGACCGCGCGCATCAGCCGTGCCGCGCCGCAGCCGGTACGCAGCACGCCGGCCCGCACCGTGGCCCCCGCCGCCGGGCCCGCAGCGCATGCGCCACGTGCCGCGCTGCCCCGCGACGACGGCCATTGGCAGGAGTTCTGAGCCGTGTCCACGCCTCCCCCCGTTGTGGCCACCTCGCAGGCCGGTCGCGAGTTCGAGTTCGCCGACCGCGACTTCCGCCGCATCTGCGACCTGATCTACCAGCGCGTCGGCATCTCGCTGGCGCCGGCCAAGCGCGACATGGTCTATGGCCGCCTGTCGCGCCGCCTGCGCGCACTCGGCATGCGCAGCTTCCACGACTACCTCGACCAGCTCGAAGCCCACGGCGGCGACGAATGGCAGGCGTTCACCAATGCGTTGACCACCAACCTGACCGCCTTCTTCCGCGAGCCGCACCACTTCGAGAAGCTCACCGACGAGCTGCGTGCGCGCAGCGGCCACGGCACGCTGCAGTTGTGGTCGTGCGCGGCCTCCACCGGCGAGGAGCCATACTCGATGGCGATCACCGCCTGCGAGACCTTCGGCACACTCAAGCCGCCGGTGCGCATCCTGGCCACGGACGTGGACACCCAGGTACTGGCCACCGCCAGCCGGGGCGTCTATGCCATCGACCGCGTTTCCGGACTGGACCCGGCCGTGCGCAAACGCTATTTCCAGCGCGGTACCGGCCCCAATGAAGGCCACTGCCGCGTGCTGCCGGCGCTGCGCGAGCTGATCGACTTCCGCCCGCTCAACCTGCTCGCCCCCCGCTACGACGTCGGCGGCCCCTTCGACGCCCTGTTCTGCCGCAACGTGATGATCTATTTCGACAAGCCCACCCAGCGCGGCATCCTCTCGCGCCTGATCCAGCACATGGGCGACGACGGCCTGCTCTACACCGGCCACTCGGAGAACTACCTCCACGCCGCCGACCTGATCCAGCCCTGCGGGCGCACCCTGTACAAGCGCGCACCCGGAGCCCCGGTATGAACCAGGCCGCACGCAGCGACGAAGTGATGCGCTACTTCGACAGCCGCTTCCAGGTCACGGCGGCCAAGCTGCTGCCGACCCAGTATCTGGCCGTGGACGACACCACCGCCCTGACCACCACGCTTGGCTCGTGCGTGGCCGCCTGCCTGCGCGACCCGGTGCTCAAGATCGGCGGCATGAACCACTTCCTGCTGCCCGAGGGCAACGTCGGCGATGGCGCGCCTGCGCGCTACGGCAGCTACGCGATGGAACTGCTGATCAACGACCTGCTCAAGCGTGGCGCGCACCGCAAGCGTCTGGAAGCCAAGGTGTTCGGCGGTGCGAACGTGCTCAAGGGCTTCACCAGCAACCCGGTCGGCACCCGCAACGCGGAGTTCGTGCGCCAGTACCTGCAGGCCGAGCACATCCCGATCATCGCCGAGGACCTGTGCGGCATCCATCCGCGCAAGGTGTGGTTCTTCGCCGATAGCGGCCGTGTGGTGGTGCAGCGCCTGCCGCACGCGCACGAAGCGGAGGTGGCCGCCACCGAATCGGCCGTACGCGCACGCCTGTCGCGTGCGCCCGTCACCGGCGGCGTGGAGCTGTTCGAATGACCGTTGGCCCGCCCTGCAAAGTCCTGATTGTCGACGACTCGGCCGTCGTCCGGCAGATGCTCAGCGAAATCCTGGCCAGCGATCCCGGCATCGAGGTGGTCGGCACCGCGGCCGACCCGTTGCTGGCGCGCGAAAAAATCAAACGCCTGCATCCGGACGTGATCACGCTGGACGTGGAAATGCCGCGCATGGACGGGCTGGCGTTCCTGGAGAATCTCATGCGCCTGCACCCGGTGCCGGTGGTGATGATCTCCTCGCTGACCGAGCGCGGCGCCGATACCACCCTGCAGGCACTGGCGCTGGGTGCGGTGGACTTCGTGTCCAAGCCGAAGCTGGACGTGGCGCGCGGTCTGCAGGGCTACGCCGATGAGATCATCGCCAAGGTCAAGATGGCCGCCCGCTCGCGGGTACGCAGCCTTGCCCGCACCACCGTGCCGCGCATCACCCTGGAAACCACGGCCACCCCTGCCCCGCGCTCGATCCAGTTCCGCACCACCGATCGGCTGATCGCCATCGGTGCCTCCGCTGGCGGTACCGAAGCGCTGCGCGTGGTGCTCGAAGGCCTGCCTGCCGACGCACCGGCCGTGGTGATGACGCAGCATCTGCCCGCGACCTTCAGCAGCGCGTTCGCCGAGCGTCTGGACCGGCATTCGGCGATGTCGGTACGCGAGGCCAGCGACGGTGAAGCCGTGCTCCCCGGCCATGCCTACCTGCCCCCGGGCGGCAGGCACCTGCGCGTGATCCGCGACGGTGCGCGCTGGCGTTGCCGGATCGACGACGGCCCGCCCATCAACCGCCACAAACCGGCGGTGGACGTGCTGTTCCGTTCGGTGGCCGAGAGTGCCGGTGCCAATGCCATCGGCGCCATCCTCACCGGCATGGGCGACGACGGTGCACGCGGCCTGCTGGAGCTGCGCAATGCCGGCGCCCCAACCCTGGTCCAGGACGAAGCCACCAGCGTGGTCTGGGGCATGCCCGGCGCGGCCTACAAGCTCGGCGCCGCAGAGGAAATGGTGCCGCTGGAGCGCATCGCCGAACGGCTGATGGCGTTGGCGCGCGGCTGATCCCCATCGGCCGGTGTAGACTGCGGAAACTGAAGGAGCAAGACCATGCATGGACCCTGCCATATCCTGGGTGGGCTGCTACTGGGCGGCCTGTTGATGACAGGCCCTGCCGGCGCACAGGGAAAGGCCCCCGCTGCCGACGCGCGCGTGCGCATCTTCGGCCAGAATGGCCAGGCCATCACGATGTACACCAACGCGGCCTGCCGGGAGGTCTACGACAACCGGGTGGATATCGCCCGGTCGACCCATCTGGTCCTCAACACGATGATGAGCGGTGCGCCGGCAAACGTGTCGCTCGGCATGCCGCAGACCGATGCCGTGCGCAACATGAAGAGCGTCATGTTCTCCCGGCCCAGCTATGAGGAGTACAGCGTTGCCAGTGGCCAGCCGCTGATCTTCGACGCGCGGGTCGCCAACACCAACGACTACCGCTGTTCAGGCCCGCTGACGCTGCAGTTCACACCCGAGCCGGGCAACGATTACGAGATCCAGATGACCACCGCCGACCGGATCTGCCGGTTCGGAGTGAGGCGCGTGGCTGCCGACGGCAGCGTGCAGCCGGAAGCCTTCACATTGCCGCCGGAACGCTGTGAAGCACCCGCACCCGCCCAGGCCGTCGTGCCGGCGCCCGCCGCCGTGGACAAGACCCCTGCCGAAACGGTGTCCCCTGCGCCGGCCGGCGGCCCGCTGCGGGACTGGACGCGGACCGTGGAGGTGGTGGCGGGCCTGGACCCCAGCC
The DNA here is from genome assembly GCF_049545505.1 of Stenotrophomonas sp. NPDC077421. NCBI lineage: Bacteria > Pseudomonadati > Pseudomonadota > Gammaproteobacteria > Lysobacterales > Lysobacteraceae > Stenotrophomonas > Stenotrophomonas sp. NPDC077421. Next base: position 44,435 of record NZ_JBMWDP010000023.1, read on the forward strand.
AGGAAGGCGGCGACGAAGGCGCCCTCCCGCTGCGCCTGGTGACGCGAGGCAGGATCGCCGGCGCACAGGTGGGCGCACTGGCGCTTGCGTACTTTGGAAACGGAAAGCTGCAGCGGTTCGCCAAGACCACGCCGCGCGGCAGCCGTATCGACACCCTGCCAAGCCCGGCGCTCTCGGACATGCCGGGGCTGCTGCGCACGCATCTCGCGCACTTCTTCCTCACCCATCCCGACGCCATCCCCGTCGAGCCCCGGACCGTCCAGAGCCTGGCGGGCGACTGGGTGCTTGCTTACGTGGAAGACTCCGGGGACACCAGTCAATACGAGCTCAGGCACACGGCCACGGTCGGATTCCGGCTCTCCGACGAGGGCGCCAGGCAGACCGCTGTCACCTGCAATGAGCGCCGCCTGGCCCCGTTGGAGGACTGGCAGGCGGATGACTACGCCAAGGTCAGGTCGGCCTCGCACGCGTTCGCCGAGCGCTGCGCGGCACGGTTTGCAACGCAGTTGCCGTCGCTGTTCCCGGCCGTCACCGCGCCCGTCCTGGCGGCGCCCGCGGCGGTCGCGCCCGAGTGAGGTGACGCGGCCGCCGCGCCCGCCGGCATCGCCAACACCAAAAAAACCCCCGGTTATCACCGGGGGTTTTCGTTCAACACATCAGCCGATCAGGCTCAGGCAGCAACCGTCTTGGCCACGTCCTGGTAATCCTCGATCTGGTCGAAGTTCATGTAGCGGTAGATGTCCTTGCTGCTGGCATCCAGCACGCCGATATCGGCCATGTACTCTTCCCTGGTCGGGATGCGACCCAGACGCGAGCAGATGGCGGCCAGCTCTGCCGACCCCAGGTACACGTTGGAGTTGCGGCCCAGGCGGTTCGGGAAGTTGCGGGTCGAGGTCGAGAACACCGTCGCGCCCTCACGCACCTGCGCCTGGTTGCCCATGCACAGCGAGCAGCCCGGCATTTCCATGCGCGCGCCGGCGGTGCCGAAGGTGCCGTAGTGGCCTTCCTTGGTCAGCTCCGAGGCGTCCATCTTGGTCGGCGGAGCCACCCACAGCTTGGTCGGAATGTCGCGCTTGCCTTCCAGCAGCTTGGCGGCCGCACGGAAGTGGCCGATGTTGGTCATGCACGACCCGATGAACACTTCATCGATGGCCGCACCGGCCACGTCCGACAGCGTCTTGACGTCGTCCGGATCGTTCGGGCAGGCCACGATCGGCTCGTGGATATCGGCCAGGTCGATCTCGATGACGGCGGCGTACTCGGCGTCGGCATCCGGCTCCAGCAGCGCCGGGTTGGCCAGCCAGGCCTCCATCTTCTCGATGCGGCGCGCCAGCGAACGGGCGTCCTGGTAACCCTCGGCGATCATCCACTTCAGCAGCGTGATGTTGCTGGTGAGGTACTCGATGATCGGCTCCTTGTTCAGGCGCACCGAGCAGCCGGCGGCCGAACGTTCGGCCGACGCATCGGACAGTTCGAACGCCTGCTCGACCTTCAGGTCCGGCAGGCCTTCGATTTCCAGGATGCGGCCGGAGAAGATGTTCTTCTTGCCGGCCTTGGCGACCGTCAGCAGGCCCGACTTGATCGCGTACAGCGGAATCGCGTTGACCAGGTCGCGCAGGGTCACGCCGGGCTGCATCGTGCCCTTGAAACGCACCAGCACCGATTCGGGCATGTCCAGCGGCATGACGCCGGTGGCGGCGGCGAAGGCGACCAGACCCGAGCCGGCCGGGAACGAAATGCCCACCGGGAAACGGGTGTGCGAGTCGCCGCCGGTGCCGACGGTGTCAGGCAGCAGCATGCGGTTGAGCCAGCTGTGGATCACACCGTCGCCCGGACGCAGCGAGATGCCGCCACGGGTGGAGATGAACTCCGGCAGGGTGTGGTGGGTCTTGACGTCCACCGGCTTCGGGTAGGCGGCGGTGTGGCAGAACGACTGCATCACCAGGTCGGCCGAGAAGCCCAGGCAGGCCAGGTCCTTCAGCTCGTCGCGGGTCATCGGGCCGGTGGTGTCCTGCGAGCCCACCGAGGTCATCTTCGGTTCGCAGTAGGTGCCCGGGCGCATGCCCTTGCCTTCCGGCAGGCCACAGGCGCGGCCCACCATCTTCTGCGCCAGCGAGAAGCCCTTGCCGGTATCCGGCGGGTCCATCGGCAGACGGAACAGGTCGGTCGGGGCCAGGCCCAGCGCTTCACGCGCCTTGGCGGTCAGGCCGCGGCCGATGATCAGCGGAATGCGGCCACCGGCGCGCACTTCGTCGAACAGCACGTCGGACTTGACCTTGAACTCGGCGATGACCGCACCGTCTTTCAGTGCCTTGCCGTCGTACGGACGCAGTTCGATCACATCGCCCATGTTCATCTGCGACACGTCGAGTTCGATCGGCAGCGCGCCGGCGTCTTCCATCGTGTTGTAGAAGATCGGCGCGATCTTCGAGCCCAGGCACACGCCACCGAAGCGCTTGTTCGGAATGAACGGAATGTCTTCGCCGGTGAACCACAGCACCGAGTTGGTGGCCGACTTGCGGCTCGAACCGGTACCGACCACGTCGCCCACATAGGCGACCAGGTGGCCCTTGTCCTTCAGCGATTCGATGAACTTGACCGGGCCGCGCTTGCCGTCTTCTTCCGGCTCGATGCCATCGCGCTTGTTCTTCAGCATCGCCAGGGCATGCAGCGGGATGTCCGGGCGGGTGGTGGCGTCCGGTGCCGGCGACAGGTCGTCGGTGTTGGTTTCGCCGGTGACCTTGAGCACGGTGATGGTCAGGCTCTGCGGCACTTCCGGCCGGCTGGTGAACCATTCGGCATCGGCCCAGCTCTGCAGCACGCCCTGGGCGTTGGCATTGCCGGCCTTGGCCTTTTCCTGCACATCGTGGAAGGCATCGAACACCAGCAGGGTGTTCTTCAGCGCATCGGCGGCGATCGCGCCGACCACGGCGTCGTCGAGCAGCTGGACCAGCGGGGCGACGTTGTAACCGCCGAGCATGGTGCCCAGCAGTTCGGTGGCGCGCTCGCGGCTGATCAGCGGATTGGTTTCGCTGCCGAGGGCGATCGCGGCCAGGTACGAGGCCTTGACCTTGGCGGCATCGTCGACGCCGGCCGGCACGCGGTGGGTCAGCAGGTCGAGCAGGAACTCGGCCTCGCCCGCGGGCGGGTTCTTCAGCAGTTCAATGACGTCGGCCGTCTGCTGGGCGCTCAGCGGCAGCGGCGGGATGCCAAGCGCGGCGCGCTCGGCTACGTGGTGGCGGTAGGCTTCCAACATGACAACTCCCGGGTGATTCTTTGCAGAATGCGGTTGAATACAGCGGTGAAAAGGGCGGGCTCAGGCTTGCGGCACGATCAGCTTCAGGCCCTTGAAGTAGTCGCGGTAAAACGTGTCGTTCCAGGTGATCAACCCGTCGCACTGCAGCAGTGCGTGCGCGCCGACCATGAAGTCATCGATGCCGCGCTTGCCGGTGCCGCGCTGGCGGTGGCGGCGGTGCATTTCGCCGGCGCGCAGGGCGGACTTGGCTTCCAGCGGGCTGAAATGGATACCCATCTCCTCCAGCGCTTCCTGCACTTCGGCGCCGCCGCGCAGCGCGGCGCAGATCTCGGCCAGCACCACCCCGCAGATCACCACGCGGCCACCCACCAGGCTCTGGCGCAGGCAGGCTTCCACGGCATCGGCCTGCGGGCCGTTGCTGAGCAGTTCGATCAGGATCGGGGAATCGACGGCAATCATGCGCGGCTCATTCCTCGTCGCGGACCGCATCCACGGCGGCCTGCGCCGAGTCGAAGCCATCCAGCGCGAACTTGCCGCGGGCACGCGAGATGGCATCGTCCACGCTCTTGCGCAGGATGATGCGGCTGCCCTCCAATTCGACCTTCAGCTGAGTGCCCTTGGTCAGACCCAGCGCATCGCGGACCGCCTTGGGCAAGGTGATCTGTCCGCGTTCTGCAACGGTGGCTTCCATCGGTACGCCCTCCAAAGTATGCACAAATTATACATACTCCAGGGGGCATACTTCCACCCTCACCCCGCTTCGTCCCGCCCCCGGGCCTTGCAGGGCATAAGGATACGCAGCGACCCATGACATCAGCGATACATATCTCCATGTAGCCTGAGACCCGATGCCGCAGGCCACGGGCCGGCTGAATCGTTCATACTCGGACGGTCACCGGGCCCACGGCCATCGGCGAACGCAAGCAGGCCTGCCTCGGGCGGGCCACTGCAAGCCATCCGCAAGAGGAGTCACCCCGCATGAGCGATTCGTTCTCCACCCGCAGTCAGCTGGATGTCGCCGGCAAGACCTACGACTACTTCAGCCTGCCCAAGCTCGGACAGCAGTTCGACATCTCCCACCTGCCCTACTCGATGAAGATCCTGCTGGAGAACCTGCTCCGGCACGAGGACGGGGGTGCGACCGTCGGCCGCGACCACATCGAAGCGGTCGCCCGCTGGAACCCGAAGGCAGAGCCGGACATCGAGATCGCCTTCATGCCCGCGCGCGTGGTCCTGCAGGACTTCACCGGCGTGCCCTGCGTGGTCGACCTGGCCGCGATGCGCGACGCCGTGGTCAAACTCGGCGGCCGCCCGGAACAGATCAACCCGCAGATCCCCTCCGAGCTGGTGATCGACCACTCGGTGCAGGTGGATGTATTCGGCACCCCGGACGCACTGGACCTCAACGGCAAGATCGAGTTCCAGCGCAACCAGGAGCGCTACGGCTTCCTGCGCTGGGGCCAGAAGGCTTTCCACAACTTCAAGGTAGTGCCGCCCAACACCGGCATCGTCCACCAGGTGAACCTGGAGAACCTGGCCCGCGTGGTCATGACCGCTGACAAGGACGGCACGGCCATCGCCTACCCGGACACCGTGTTCGGCACCGACAGCCACACCACCATGATCAACGGCATCGGCGTGCTGGGCTGGGGCGTGGGTGGCATCGAAGCGGAGGCGGCCATGCTCGGCCAGCCGTCCTCGATGCTGATCCCGCAGGTGGTCGGCTTCAAGCTGACCGGCAAACTGCCCGAAGGCGCCACCGCCACCGACCTGGTGCTGACCGTGACCCAGATGCTGCGCAAGCACGGGGTGGTCGGCAAGTTCGTCGAGTTCTTCGGCGAGGGCCTGCAGCACCTGCCGCTGGCCGACCGCGCGACGATCGGCAACATGGCCCCCGAATACGGTGCCACCTGCGGCATCTTCCCGATCGATCACGAATCGCTGAACTACCTGCGCCTGTCCGGCCGCAGCGAGGAGCAGATCGCGCTGGTCGAAGCGTATGCGAAGGCACAGGGGCTGTGGCACGACGCGCAGACCGCACACGCCAGCTACAGCGCCACGCTGGAGCTCGACATGGGCACGGTCAAGCCGTCCCTGGCCGGTCCCAAGCGCCCGCAGGACCGCGTGCTGCTGGAAGACGTCAAGCAGAACTACCGCGAAAACCTCGGTGGGCTGACCACCAGCCGCGACAAGCGCAATGAGGACGTGTCCACGTTCGTCAACGAGGGCGGTGGCGCGGCAGTCGGCAACGAACAGCTGGCCAGGGGCTACGCCGATGTCGAGATGGACGGCAGCCGCTTCCGCCTGAAGGACGGCGCGGTGGTCATCGCCGCCATCACTTCCTGCACCAATACCTCCAACCCGGCGGTGATGATCGGCGCCGGCCTGCTGGCCCGCAATGCGGCGGCCAAGGGCCTGGACCGCAAGCCTTGGGTCAAGACCTCGCTCGGGCCGGGCTCGCGCGTGGTCACCGACTACCTGGAAAAGGCCGGCGTGCTGACCGAGCTGGAGAAGATCGGCTTCTACGTGGTCGGCTATGGCTGCACCACCTGCATCGGCAACTCCGGTCCGCTGCCGACCGAAGTCAGCGCCGGCATCGCCGCCGGTGACCTGGTGGTGACCTCGGTGCTGTCGGGCAACCGCAACTTCGAGGGCCGCGTGCACCCCGAAGTGAAAATGAACTACCTGGCCAGTCCGCCGCTGGTGGTGGCCTACGCGATCGCCGGCACCACCGACATCGACCTGACCACCGAACCGCTGGGTACCGGCAGCGATGGCCAGCCGGTGTTCCTGCGCGACATCTGGCCGAGCAACAAGGAAATCGGTGACGTGATCGCCGCGACCATCGGGCCGGAGATGTTCAAGCAGAACTACGCCGATGTGTTCAAGGGCGATACCCGCTGGAACACCATCAAGTCGCCCGACGGCGACCTGTACGACTGGGACGGCAGCTCGACCTACATCAAGAACCCGCCGTACTTCGAGGGCATGACCATGCAGGTCGGCCACATCGAGGACGTGCACGGCGCGCGGGTGATGGGCCTGTTCGGCGATTCGATCACCACCGACCACATCTCCCCGGCCGGCAACATCAAGAAGGACTCGCCGGCAGGACGCTTCCTGCAGGAGCGCGGCGTGCAGCCGGCCGACTTCAACAGCTACGGCAGCCGCCGCGGCAACGATGACGTCATGGTGCGCGGCACCTTCGCCAACATCCGGATCAAGAACCTGATGTTCGGTGGCGAGGAAGGTGGCAACACCCTGTACTTCCCGGCCGATGGCGGCGAGCCGCAGAAGCTGGCGATCTACGACGCGGCGATGAAGTACAAGGCCGAGGGCGTGCCGCTGGTGGTGTTCGCCGGCAAGGAATACGGCACCGGCTCCTCGCGCGACTGGGCCGCCAAGGGCACCAACCTGCTTGGCGTCAAGGCGGTGATTGCCGAGAGCTTCGAGCGCATCCACCGCTCCAACCTGGTCGGCATGGGCGTGCTGCCGCTGCAGTTCAAGGCCGGCGAGAACGCACAGACCCTGGGCCTGGACGGCTCGGAGACGATCGACATCACCGACCTGCAGGACGGCGCCAGCAAGACCGCCACTGTCACCGCGACCCGGGCCGATGGCACCTCCACGCGCTTCCAGGCGCACGTGATGCTGCTGACGCCCAAGGAAGTGGAGTACTTCAAGCACGGCGGGCTGCTGCAGTACGTGCTGCGCCAGTTGGCCGCCCGATAAGGCCGGCCCTGCCCTGTCGGCGCCTGCCGTCCCCGATCAGGGGGACGGCAACCGATGCCGGCGCTGCCGCGCCGGCATCCGGTCGGTCAAGGCATCACGCCGTACAGGAACCAGGGCGCACGGGTGACCTCCCCGTACAGGGTGACACTGCGCAGCCCGTCTTCCTGGCGGGTCTCGCCATCGGCCGCTGCGATGTTGCGCACGCTCACGGTCATGGTGAAGGGCGGATGCGGCACACCGCCGCTCAGGTAGCAGACCACGCCGCGGTCGCCGGTATGCACGTTCTGTTTGAAGCCCGCCGGGCAGTCCACCGCGAAGAACCGGTACCCGGTATCGTGATCGGCGCCGGGAATCGTCGCATGCACCGAGTAGGCCGAGACGCCCTCGCCCCCGGCGTGCGCCGGTACCTGGACCCGGAACTGCCCCGATTCACCGCGTGCCAGGACCGGAAAGTCCAACTGCTGCAACGGCTCCGGCGCCGCCTGCGCCTGCGCGGCGGGGGCAACGGCCAGCATCAGCGCAACCGTCCAGGCACGACACCGGCGCTTTGCATGGAACTGCGTCATGTTGAGGGTCTCCTTCGGTCCGGCGTTCGAGTCTGCACAGCGTCCAGCGGCAGCGTCTGTAGGAATACGTGCAAACGGGACCCCGAGGCCCGCGTTTCCACGCGGCGTGCACGCGGTTTTCACCAGCCCTTCGCGTTTTCCATTCGGCCCGGTATGCTGCCGGGGCATGAACTGACGGATACTCTCCGTCACCGCACCATTTCATCCACGTTTCCTGGAGGGGGAATATGAGTCTGGAACGTCCCTGGCTGCAGAGTTATCCCAAAGGCGTACCCGCCGAGATCGACGTCAACGAGTTCCATTCGGTGTCGGCGGTGTTCGACACCTCGGTGGCCAAGTTCCGTGACCGCCCCGCCTACTCCAGTTTCGGCAAGGTGCTCACCTATGGTGAAACCGACGCCCTGGTCGAGCAGTTCGCCGCCTATCTGCTGGGCGAACTGCAGCTCAAGAAGGGCGATCGCGTCGCCCTGATGATGCCCAACTGCCTGCAGTACCCGGTCGCCACCTTCGGCGTGCTGCGTGCAGGCCTGACCGTGGTCAACGTCAACCCGCTGTACACCGCGCGCGAGCTCAAGCACCAGCTGGTGGACTCCGGCGCGGCGGTCCTGGTGGTGGTGGACAACTTCGGCGACACCGTGCAGCAGGTGATTGCCGACACGCCCATCCGGCAGGTGATCACCACCGGCCTGGGCGACATGCTCGGCGCCAAGGGCGTGGTGGTGAACTTCGTCCTGAAGTACATCAAGAAGATGGTCCCCAACTACAGCCTGCGCGGCGCGATCCGCTTCAACCAGGCGCTGAAGATCGGCAGCGGTCACAGCCTGCCCAAGGTCGAGATCGACCACGACGACGTGGCGTTCCTGCAGTACACCGGCGGCACCACCGGCGTGGCCAAGGGCGCCATGCTGACCAACCGCAATCTGGTGGCCAACATGCAGCAGGCCTCGGCGTGGATCTCCGCCTCGGGCATCGAGATGGGCAAGGAGTGGATCATCACCGCCCTGCCGCTGTACCACATCTTCGCGTTGACGGCGAACGGCCTGGTCTTCATGAAGTTCGGTGGCTGCAACCACCTGATCACCAACCCGCGCGACATGAAGGGCTTCGTCAAGGAGCTGAAGTCGACCCGCTTCACCGCCATCACCGGTGTCAATACGCTGTTCAACGGCCTGCTCAACACCCCCGGCTTCGACGAGATCGACTTCTCCTCGCTGAAGGTCACCCTGGGCGGCGGCATGGCGGTGCAGCGCGCCGTGGCCGAGCGCTGGAAGAAGGTCACCGGCGTGACCCTGGTCGAGGCCTACGGCCTGACCGAAACCTCGCCGGCGGCGTGCATCAATCCGCTGGATCTGGCCGAGTACAACGGCGCCATCGGCCTGCCGATCCCGTCCACCGACGCCTGCGTGAAGGACGACAACGGCAACACGCTGCCCGCCGGCGACGTCGGCGAGCTGTGCATCAAGGGCCCGCAGGTGATGAAGGGCTACTGGCAGCGTCCGGAGGAAACCGCCAAGGCGGTCGATCCCGAGGGCTGGCTGCACACCGGCGACATGGCGCGCATGGACGAACAGGGCTTCTTCTACATCGTGGACCGCAAGAAGGACATGATCCTGGTGTCCGGCTTCAACGTGTACCCCAACGAAGTCGAGGACGTGATCGCGATGATGCCCGGCGTGCTCGAAGTGGCCGCGGTCGGCGTGCCGGATGAGAAGTCCGGCGAAGTGGTCAAGGTGGTCATCGTCAAGAAGGACCCGAACCTGACCGCCGAACAGGTCAAGGAACACGCCCGGGCCAACCTGACCGGCTACAAGCACCCCAGAATCGTCGAATTCCGAAAGGAGCTGCCGAAGACCAATGTCGGCAAGATTCTGCGCCGCGAACTGCGCGATACGCCCGCCCCGTAAGGGTTTGCGCCCATCGTGAACGGACAGGGCCTGCACCGGCGACGGGGCAGGCCTTTTTCATGGCGACCGGCCCGGGGGGTGTAGCATCGCCGCGTGTGGACCCGTCCGGCCCGCCGACCACAACATCCTCCCTGCGGGCCCGCATCGTTGAGGAAATCGCCATGAGCACCATCGAAAAGCTGCCCGTCAGCCACCGCTACGCCACCATCCGCACTGAAACCACCGGCGACGATGCCGCACATTGGCTGTTCATGCATGCTGACGCCACCAGTGGTGTCCGTCCCTGCTGCCGCAAGGACATGCTGGATGAAATGTGGAACTACATGAGCGCCATCACGCGCACGCCCGCCGAGCGCAACAGCGGCAAGCTGCGTCATTTCGTGCTGGCCTCCGACGCCACGGCCTACAACCTCGGCGGCGACCTGGACCTGTTCACGCGCCTGATCCGCGAAGGCAACCGCGACCGTCTGCTCACCTACGCCCAGCGCTGTGTGGAAGGCGTGCACCACCTGCACACCGGCTTCGGCGGCGACGTGCGCTCCATCGCACTGATCCAGGGCGACGCGCTGGGGGGCGGGCTGGAGATGGCGTTGGCCTGCCACACCATCGTGGCCGAAGAAGGCAGTGGCATGGGACTGCCGGAGGTGCTGTTCGGCCTGTTCCCGGGCATGGGGGCCTACTCGTTCCTGTGCAAGCGGGTGGCACCGCAGCTCGCCGAGAAGATCATTCTGGATGGCCGGGTGTACAGCGCCGAGGAAATGCACGCGATGGGCGTGGTGGACGTACTGGTGCCCAAAGGCCAGGGCGTGAAAGCGGTCGAGGACCTGATCCGCCAGCACCAGCGCATCCCGCACTCCTATCTGGCCATGAACGCGGCACGCAACCTCGCCCAGGCCGTGCGTTACGACGAACTGCTGGAAATCACCAAGGTGTGGGTCGATTCTGCCCTGGCGCTCGGCGACAAGTCGCTGCGCACGATGGACCGCCTGATCAAAGCACAGACCCGCCGCGCCACCCTTGATGTCGCCTGAGTTCCACCCTCCCCTGCTGTTGTTCAAGCCCGGCCGCCGCCGGGCTTTTTTATGGCTGTTCTCCCGCCCCTGCCGCCGCGCCTGGGCTGGCCCGATCGGACGCACGCCTGTATGGTGCCCTCCCCCATCATCCTCAAGGACCGACGTTGATGTCTCCGCAGCGACATGATCCGGCGAGGCACAGCCTGCGCAAGCTCCTGTGCACATCCCTGCTGGTCATCGCCCCGGCTGCCGACGCGCTCGCGGCCGGCTACGTGCCCAGCGCGGTCGAGGCGTTCATTCTCGAGACCGTGCTGGCCGATGAGGCGCGCACGCTCGAACAGGGGGGACAGACAGTGCTCCTCGCGCCTGCCGACGCCTCCGCCCCGGGTGCCACGGCCGCCGCGGCGACGGTGCGGCACCAGTTCGCGGCGTTCTACCGCGGCGAACGTACGACCGCCCGTGCGATTCCCCACATGGCGGTGGTGATTGCGATGACCGCCTTGCGGCTTGAACAGCCCGGGCAGTGCCGGACGGATCATCGCACCTGCGCCGAGGCCATCCGCCGTGCAGGTCCGACCCGCGACGACACGGACGGTCTGCGGACCGTGGTGGCGCGGTTCCAGGCGGCAGGTCTGGACATGAGCGCCATTGAATCGAGCGGCGCACGGCCGACGGATTGACGGTTCAGCGCACGTCGCTGTCGTTGTCGCCTGGCCGCGCGCGCTGGCGCGCACGCGCCTCCAGCGCCTGGCGGCCTTCCTTGATGCCGCCCTGCAGCACCGACAGGCGCTGGCGCCATTCGCTCTTGAGCTGCCAGTCGGCCATCCGCATCAGGTCGCCGGCGCGGTTGGCCACGCGCACCAGGCCCAGGTTGCTGGCCACGCCTTTGATGGCATGCGCCTGCTCGCGGAAATGGACCCAGTCGGCACGCTCGCCGTCGGCGGTCGCCACCGCCACGCACTGATCGGCATCGGTCAGGCACTGGCGGATGAACTCCCGTTCGAAGCCGTCGCCCATGCCCAGCGACGCCAGCTCGTCGAGCACGCCCGGGTCGAGCACGCCATCGAGCTGGGTGGCGGTGCGCACGATCGGCGCGCTGGCCTTGAGCTGCCCGTTGGAGGCAATGTCGGCCAACGTGTCCAGCAGGCGGACGGCCACCACCGGCTTGGCCAGGAACGTGTGCGCGCCGGCCTGCGTGCAGCGCTGGATCGCCTCGGGGGTGACATCGGCACTGAGCACCAGCACCGGCGTCCGCGGCCCGCCCCCGGCCTGCATCACGCGCAGTTCCTTCAGCATGTCCAGCCCGCTCATGCCGGGCATGTGCAGGTCCACGATGGCCGCGTCGAAGTCGCTCTCGGCCATCGCATCCAGCACCGCTTCACCGCCATTGACGCACAGCACTTTATGCCCGGCCTTCTGCAGCAGACGCTGCAGGACCATGCGGTTGGCTTCGTGGTCGTCGGCCACCAGAATCTGCATGCTGCGCACGCGGGCGCGGTGGCGCAGGAACGGGTCGGCGAAGGCGATCACATTGCCGTTGCCGTCCTGCTCGCCGTCCCCCACCAGTGCCGGGGTGACGGTCCCCAGCGGCACCCGCGGCGGCGCGAACGGCAGCTCGACCCAGAAGCGGCTGCCCTGCGGCGGATTGTCGTCGTACCCGATATCCCCGCCCATCGCTTCGGCCAGACCCTTGGCGATGGTGGTGCCAAGCCCGGTGCCCTCGTGGCGACGCGCCATGCTGACGTCGGCCTGCTCGAAGGCTTCGAACAGGCGCGGCCGCATCGCCGGCGCCACGCCGATGCCGGTATCCAGGATGTCGAAGCGCAGGCGGACGCCGCCGTGGGCGTCGGCGCTGAGCACGGCCACGCGGATCTCCACCTTGCCGTGGTCGGTGAACTTGACCGCGTTGCCGGCCAGATTGAGCAGGATCTGGCGCAGGTGGCCGACGTCGCCGCGCAGCAGCGGCGGCACGTTCTCGGCGATCCGGACGCGGTAATCCAGGCGCTTGGCCTTGGCCTGCGGCAGCAGGATCAGCCCGATCGCCTGGATCACGTCGCCGAGTGCGAAATCCTCGGCGGTCACGCGCAGCTTCCCGGCCTCGATGGCGGAGATGTCCAGCACCTCCTCCACCAGCGCCAGCAGGCTGCGCGACGAGGCCTGGATGGTGTTCACGCACTCGCGCTGCTCATCGTCCAGGCGCGTGGTGGCCAGCACCTCGGTCATGCCCGACAACCCGTTGAGCGGGGTGCGGAACTCATGGCTCATGTTCGCCAGGAACCGGCTCTTGGCCTCGCTGGCCCGGCGCGCCTCGTCCATCGCGTGGGTCAACTGGCGCAGCAGGGTCGAGAAGTACAGCGGCACCGCCGCCAGCCCGAGCCACAGGCCGAACGCCAGGCGCGCGTTCTGCTGCCAGTACGGGGTCGTCGCCGCGGTGCTGCCGAAGCTCACCAGCGCCATCGCAACGGCGACATACAGATAGTTGTTGCCATAGCGCATGCCGTTGCCAACGGTCACCCACATCACCACGATGTAGACCCAGGCCAGCGGTTCGCCCATCTGCACCATGCCGGCCGCGATCAGGCCGTAATCGGCCAGCATGCCGGCCACGCGGCGCGGGTCCGAGCGCCCCGGCCGTGCCAGCAGCCAGCCGAACAGCGCCAATGACAGGCCCAGACCAGTCAGGACGATGGCCAGCACGCCGTTGTACTGCGTGGGCGGCAGGTCGTTGCGCACCCCCGGCATGGCCACGTAGGTCAGGATCAGCGTGATCAGCACGATGCGGACGATGGCCTGCCCGTGCTCGGTATCCGGGCGTTGCGCCAGCCTGTGTTTCAGCCGCTGGTACAGACGCTGCATGTCACGTCCCCGGGCGCGTGGACGCCGTGGAGTGCTGGGCACAGATCGCATCGAGCTGCTCGCGCCCGCGCAGCAGCGCATCCACGCAGCGCGGGTCGAACAACCGCCCGCGCTGGGCATAGAGGTAGGCCAGGGTCGCCTCCATGCTCCATGCCTCCTTGTAGGGGCGCGGCGAGATCAGCGCGTCGAACACGTCGGCCACTGCAACGATACGTGCCTCCAACGGGATCGCATCGCCCACCAGCCCATCGGGATAGCCGCTGCCGTCGTAGCGTTCATGGTGGCGCAGGGCGATCAGCGCACCCACCTGGATGAAGCGGTTCTGGCTGCCGCTGAGCAGTTCGTAACCGATGCGCGGGTGCCGGCGCATGATCACCAGCTCCTCCTCGTTGAGCTTGCCCTGCTTGAGCAGCACCGCGTCGGGGATGGCGATCTTGCCCATGTCGTGCAGCGGGGCGGCCATCTCGATCAGTTTGACCTCCTCTTCGGGAAGTCCCAGCTGTTCGGCAATCAGACCGGCCACATGGGCCATGCGTTCCAGATAGGCACTGGTGCCCGCATCACGGAACTCAATGGCGCGCGCCAGCCGCGACAGGGTCTCGCGTTCGCGCTCCTCGACCTCGTGCATGCTGGCCAGCAGCCGCTGTTCCAGCGACAGCGCGCGCTGTTTGACGTTCTCCGACTGCTGCCGCAACTGCAGCAGGTTGTAGCAGCGCGCGCGCAGTTCGCGCGGCCGGATCGGCTTGACCAGGAAATCGATGACACCCGCTTCCAGCGCCGCCTGGCGGATGGGTTCGTCGCCGACCACGGTGATCAGGATCACCGGGATGTCGCGGTGCTTGGGCAACCGGCGGAAACGACGGGCAAACTCAAGCCCGTCCATCTCCGGCATGCGGTAATCGAGCAGCAGCAGGTCAACCGGATGCGACTCGCACCACGCCAGCGCCGTCAACGGGTCGCCGAAGTCATGCACGCTCAGTTCGGGCGCGATGTCCTCGATGACATGGCGCAGCATGGTTCGCGCGGACGTTTGATCGTCTACGATGACAATATTCAAGGCTGCTTCCGCCGTCTTCCTGGACCACACTGGAACATGCAGCGAAGAGGATACCCCGCCGCTCTGCACACTGGCACCTTGCATGAGTCCCGCCTCCGGTGATGTTCGCCCAGTTCATGATCGTCGTCACAGTGTGATGCGCATGTCACGCATCGCACCGGACAGTCATGGTCCGTGGCTATCACCCCCCAACGTCGCAATAGCCCACGTCGAAACCATACGCGCGCGGCCACGCCAGCGGAAGCCCGTCCGGGCGGGCCACCCGGCTCCCCCGGAATGCAGTTCTCAGTTTTCAGGGCGCATATAGGGGAACAGCAGCACGTCCCGGATCGAACTGCTGCCGGTCAGCAGCATCACCAGGCGGTCGATGCCGATGCCCAGACCGCCGGTCGGCGCCATGCCGTACTCCAGCGCACGGATGTAATCGGCGTCGTAATGCATGGCTTCATCGTCGCCACCTTCCTTGGCGGTCACCTGCGCCTGGAAACGGGCCGCCTGGTCTTCCGGGTCGTTCAACTCGGAGAAGCCGTTGGCCAGTTCCTTGCCGTTGATGAACAGCTCGAAGCGGTCGGTGTAACCGGGCTGGTCGTCGTTGGCGCGGGCCAGTGGCGACACCTCGACCGGATGGTCGGTGATGAAGGTCGGCTGCACCAGGGTGTGCTCGACGGTGGCCTCGAAGATCTCCAGCAGCAGCTTGCCCCAGCCGTAGGACGGCTTGATGCGGATCTTCAGGCGCTCGCAGTGGGCAGCCAGCGCGTCACGGTCGGTGCAGTCGGCCGCGCTGATCTCCGGGTTGTGGTGGCGCACCGCTTCGTCCATGCGCCAGCGGCGGAACGCCGGGGCCAGGTCGATGGTGGCGCCATCCCACTCCACCGTGGTGGTGCCCAGCACCTTGCTGGCCACGTCACGGATCACGCCTTCGGTCAGGTCCATCACTTCGTTGTACGTAGCGTAGGCCTCGTACAGCTCCATCATGGTGAACTCGGGATTGTGGCGGGTGCTGACGCCTTCGTTGCGGAAGTTCCGGTTGATCTCGTACACCCGCTCCAGGCCGCCGACGACCAGGCGCTTGAGGTAGAGCTCCGGGGCCACGCGCAGGTACAGGTCCAGGTCCAGCGCGTTGTGGTGGGTGGTGAACGGCTTGGCCGTGGCGCCGCCGGGGATGTAATGCATCATCGGCGTTTCGACTTCCAGGAAGTCGCGGTTGTCCAGCCAGGCGCGCATGGCGCGGATGATCCGCGAGCGCTTGATGAAGACCTCGCGGGATTCCGGCGTCACGATCAGGTCGACGTAGCGCTGGCGGTAGCGCTGCTCCACGTCGGCCAGGCCATGCCACTTGTCCGGCAGCGGCCGCAGCGACTTGGTCAGCAGGCGGATGGTGGTGGCCTTGACCGACAGCTCGCCGGTCTTGGTGCGGGTCAGCCCGCCCTCGACGGCGATGATGTCGCCCACGTCCCAGCCCTTGAAGGCGGTGTAGGCATCGCCGAGGGTGCTGCCCTGCAGGAACAGCTGGATGCGGCCGGATTCGTCCTGGATCTGGGCGAAGCTGGCCTTGCCCATCACGCGCTTGGCCATCAGGCGGCCGGCCATCTTCACCTGGCGGCCAGCCGCTTCAAGTGCCTCGGCGGTCCACTGTTCGGCGTCGGCGAACTCGGCCTGCAGAGCGCCGGCGAACTGCTCGCGGCGGAAATCGTTCGGGTAGGCGATGCCCTGCCCGCGCAGCGCGGTCAGTTTCGCGCGGCGCTCGGCGATGAGGCTGTTCTCGTCGACGGGGGGCTGCGGCGCGGCGGTCTGATCGTTCATGGCGTGGGTCTGTGTATGTCGGGGGGAGTGGGGGTCCCCGCCATCATGCCGATGGCCGGGGGGAATTGCGAAACCGGGCGGAGCCCGGGGGACAACGGAACGGGGCCGCGCGTGGCGGCCCCGACGGTCAGGCGTCGGTGCGTTTGGCACCCACGGCCAGGCCGGACTTCAGGCTGGCTTCGACGAATTCGTCGAGGTCGCCGTCCAGCACCTTCTGCGTATCCGAGCGTTCGATGCCGGTGCGCAGGTCCTTGATGCGGCTCTGGTCGAGCACGTAGTTGCGGATCTGGCTGCCCCAGCCGATGTCGGACTTGGTGGCTTCCACCGCGTCGCGCTCGGCATTGCGCTTCTGGATTTCCAGCTCGTACAGCTTGGCGGCCAGCATCTTCATCGCGTTGTCGCGGTTCTGGTGCTGGCTGCGGCCGGTCTGGCAGGCCACGACCGTGTTGGTCGGGATGTGGGTGATGCGCACCGCCGACTCGGTCTTGTTGACGTGCTGGCCACCGGCGCCGGAGGAGCGGTACACGTCGGTACGCAGGTCGGCCGGATTGATGTCGATCTCGATGTTGTCGTCCACTTCCGGGGACACGAACACCGAGGTGAAGCTGGTGTGGCGGCGGTTGTCCGAATCGAACGGCGACTTGCGCACCAGGCGGTGCACGCCGGTTTCGGTCTTCAGCCAGCCATAGGCATAGTCGCCTTCCACGCGCCGCGTGGCCGACTTGATGCCGGCAACGTCGCCACCGGACACTTCCATCAGCTCGGTCTTCCAGCCGCGCGATTCGCACCAGCGCAGGTACATGCGCAGCAGGATTTCGGCCCAGTCCTGGGCTTCGGTGCCACCGGCACCGGCCTGGATGTCGACGAAGGCTGCCGCGTTGTCCATCTGGCCGGAGAACATGCGCTGGAACTCCAGCTGTTCCACGTGCTTCTGGTACTTGTCCAGGTCGGCGACCACGGCCAGCGCGGTATCGTCGTCCCGCTCGCTCTCCGCCAGCTCCAGCAGTTCGCCGGACTCGGCCAGCCCATCCAGGATGGAGGCGATGCCGCCGACGGTTTTTTCCAGGTTGGCGCGCTCGCGCCCCAGGTTCTGGGCGTACTCGGCGTTGTTCCAGATATCCGGGTTTTCCAGTTCCCGGGTTACTTCTTCCAGACGCTCTTTCTTGGCGTCGTAGTCAAAGATACCCCCTGAGCGAGAGCACGCGATCGGTGAGATCGGTGATCCGCTGGCGGACAGGATTGAGCTCGATCATGTCGGCAGTTAATGCGTGCGAAAAGACTGTCAATGATAGCCCATCCGGCGCCTTCACGCCGAGGTGGAGGCCGTGCGCCGGGCCAATCGGGGCATCACGTCAAGAAAACGACACCGGGCGTCACAGCGGTACGGTGCAGACGGTAGACTGCCCGCCGGCCGCGCTCGCCCTGCCCCCGCAGGAGGCCCGGCCGCCCCTGCAATCACATGGAGTTCTACCCTGATGAGGAAGTCATCCTCGGCCGCCCTGCTGGCCATCGCCTGCCTGGCCGCCGGTACCGCCTCGGCCCTCGATCTCAAGCAACTGTCCAGCACCGGCCTGAAGGCCGGCCAGGCCCTGACCCTGTCCGACCAGGACGTGGCCAAGGCCGCCGACCAGTCCTGCGTCTACATGGACAAGGAAAACAAGGTCGCCCCGGCCAGCAGCCCGTACGCCCAGCGCCTGGCCAGGATCACCGAAGGCCTCGCCAACGAAGACGGTCTGAGCCTGAGCTTCAAGGTCTACCTGACCGAAGATGTCAACGCCTGGGCGATGGCCAACGGCTGCGTGCGCGTGTATTCAGGCCTGATGGACATGGCCTCGGACGATGAAGTGCGCGGCGTGATCGGCCACGAGATCGGCCACGTCAAGCTGGGCCACAGCAAGTCCAGGATGCGGACCGCCATGCTGGCCTCGGCCGGTCGCGATACGCTCGCCGCGTCGGGCAACGCCAACATCGCCCAGCTCACCCAGGGCCAGCTCGGCGAACTGGCCGAGGGTTTCGTCAACGCGCAGTTCTCGCAGAAGGAAGAAAGCGCGGCCGACGAATACGGCTACCGCTTCATGAAGCGGCACAGCTACGACCCGGCCGCACTGGCCAGCATGTTCCGCAAGCTGTCCAGCCAGGGCGGCCTGATGTCCTCGCACCCGGGTTCGGAAGCACGCGCCGGGCGCATCGACGCGATGATCAAGAAGGACGGCAAGCGCTGAGCTGCCTGACGGCATCCCGGCGTGCCGGGATGCCGGGCCGGCCGGTGGCACCGTGCCGTCAGCCGGTCGGCTGCACCGCCAGCGCCTGGCGGAACAGCGGGAGCTGCCGCCGGCTGCACGGCACCTTGGCCCCATCATCCATATGCAGCAGCGCTTCGCCACCGTCCAGGGGCTCGATCGAGACCAGCCGGCGCGCATTGACCAGCCAACTGCGATGGGCGCGTACGAACACCGCCGGGTCCAGCTTGGTCTCCAGCGCGGCCATCGTGGTGCGCAACGGGTAGTCGTGCCCGCGCACGCGCAGATTGACGTAGTTGCCCGCCGCCTGGGCGTATTCAATGTCGGCGGTGGCGACCAGGAAGTCGCGCCCCAGCTTGCGCACCAGGAATCGCTCCGGCCGCTCCACCGCCTCCACCGGTGGCGCATCGTCCGGTGCCACGAGCAGGTGCGCTTCGCCCTGCCGGCGCCGTCCGAACCAGCTGAAGAAGTGTTCGATCGCCACGAAAGAGAAGAACGCGCGGACATCCTTCAGGTACTCATAGAGCGCGCGGACCGCCCAGGTGGCGTCGTCCTGGTAGTGGTGCCCGAGCGCGGCATAGGCCAGATGGCGCAGCGCCATCATCCCCAGCACGTGCACCAGCGACCACGCCACACTGGCCAGCAGATACAGCGGCAGCCGCCGCTTCCAGGTATCCGCATGCAGGGGCCAGCGCTGGCATCCCCACCACAACACCGGCAGCGTCAACAGGATCATCGAGACGCTGCTCAGCTCCCAGATCATCGGCTGCCACAGGCCAAGATCGTCCCCACGGCGCGCCGCGTCCATGACTTCGACCAGCGCATTGGCCACCGCACTGGTCAGCAGGATCACCGACCACACCAGCATCCGCGCGCCGGGTCGCCACCGTGCCGCTGTGCCGTTCGCCATTGAATCATCCATCCGCAAAGGGTCGTCAGCGTGCCTCATCACGTCATGGTAGTCCGCTCCACCCGTCACCGGGCGACCGCCATTGGTCACCCGCCCCCGGCGACAAGCCCTGTGCGTGCTGCGCCCCCGTTTCGGACGCCGCCGGCAGCCGGTATCGTTGCCCGTCACGCCGGCGCCTGCCCGGCCCTGAGGAATACGGATGTTCCAGACCCATTGGCATGTGTGGCTGCAGGCGTTCTTCGATGCCGCGTGGATGGTGCCGCTGATGACCTTCGTGAGCACGCTGGGCTACGAATGGGCGTACGTGCTGCTGATCGTTGTGCTCAGCTTCGGGGTACGGCTGCGCGCCGGGCTGGGCGTGATGCTCGCGGTACTGCTCATGTCCACGGCCACCCACGCCATCAAACAGAGTGCGGCGCTGCCCCGCCCCAGCGATGTCGACATCCACGTGCTGGACAAGGGCCGCCCTGGCCACGCGCTGGTGGACGATGGCGCTGCCGGGTCGTTCTGGTCGCTGCCCAGCGGTGAAGCAATTGCGGCGTTGCGTGCGCAGCCCGATCCGGACTACGGGTTCATCAGTGGTCACGTGGGCGTGGCGACGGCGGCGATGATGGCGCTGGTGCTGTGCTTCGACATCCGCAGCCGGGGCTGGCGGATCGCGCTGCTGATCGGCTGGCCGCTGTTGATGGCGCTGTCACGGATGTACCTGGGCCGGCATTTCCTGTCCGATGTGCTGGGCGGCTGGCTGGTCGGCATGGCCCTGGCCTGGCTTGCCTGGCAGTGCCTGCCCTCGCCCGCGCATCACAATCGAACGCGCTACCTCCTCCTCGCCACCCTGGGCGCTGGCATGACGGCAGCGGCGTTGACCACCGGGCTCGTCCCGGCCGACAGCGCGGGGCGCTACCTGGGCCTGCTGCTGGTCTTCGCCTTCCTGCACTGGCGCGGCTGGCCGCTGGACCCGCAGACGCCGTGGCAGCGGATCGGCCGGGTGCTCGCCGTGATCGCGCTGTACCTTGTCATCAGCCCTGCGCTGGAGGCGGTTGCCAACGTACGGGCACTGCCGGACACCGCCGTGGTGGAGATGGTGTTCAACACCGCCGGCAACGCGGCGATCTTCATCGGTGGCATCGCCCTGGCGGGGCACTGGCCGCTGTCCGCGCGCCGCGTGCATCGGGATGCCGCCGCCGGGTAGGCAGCGGCATCCGCCTGCAGCGCGTCCTGCTCACTTCACCTCGAACTCCCCGACCAGCACCGTCTCGGCGCGGTCCTTCAACCGCAGCGTGACCTGCTGGTCGCGCTGGTCGCGGCTGCCCCACTTCGTGCTCAGGCGAAGCATCAGCGTGGTCGCGCCGGTGACCAGCTGCTCGCGGCTGCCGAAGAAGTTGGCCTCCACCTTGTAGATGCCCGGCTTGGCGTCGCGCAGCGAGAACTGCTCCGGGCCGTAGCCGCCGGTGAAGTCCGGCGACATCTGCCCGCCCTGGTAGGTCAGCCGGTTGCCGTAATACGCGCGCTCGCCGTTCGGATCGGTGACCCACAGGTCCATATCGCTGTTGTCACTGTCCCAGCTCAGCACCACGCGCAGGTCCAGCGGCATCGCACGGCGCAGGCGCGGATCAATGGCGGATGCGTCCACGCGCTCGCGCGCGACCAGCCGGGTCAGTTCGTCCAGCGCGATCAGCGAAATGCCGTCGAAGCGGCCATCCCAGGGGCGCACCACCACCTCGTACAGCGACGCCAGTGCGGCCTGGTGCTGGCCACTGGCCTCAAGTGCCAAGCCAAGATCGCGGAAGCTCTGCGGCTCCTCTTCGCCGATCGCCAGCACGTCACGGAACACCGGCACGGCCAGTGCCGGCGCCTCGGCCTGCAGCAGCCGATAGCCGAGCACGCGCAGCACATGGCGGTTTTCCAGCTGCATCTCGGCCAGGTTGGACAGCACCCGCAGCGCCAGGTCGCGCTGGCCGGCGGCGAACAGCAGGTCCGCCACATCGAGGTAGAAGGCGGTGCTGTCGGCATGCTGCTCGCGCTCGGCCAGGTAAAGCCCATACAGCTGGTCCGGCCGGGCGTCACGCAGGCGACGGGCATAGGCCGAGTCCGGCGCCCACGCTGCCACGCTGATCGCCAGCGTGCCGTCGTTGACCTGGCCGGCCGCACGTTCGGCGGGCGCAGCGCGGCGTGCCCGGCTGGCAGCCGCCATCGGCGCAGGCGCCGCCACGGCATCGGCAGCGGACTCGCCGGCCATCTGCATGGCCTGTGGGGCCGCCCGCACCGTCAGGACCGGCGGTGGGGGCGCTGACGGCGACGCCACCTTGGCCGCCTCAACCGCCGGGGCGTCCTTGGGCCACGGCGTGTTCCACCAGCGTTCGCGCTCGGCGAACCGGCGGGCGACCTGATCCAGCCGCTGCTGACGCGCCTGCGCTTCGTCGGCAACGCGCACCGCGTGCAGGCGGTCGTAATCGCCACGCAGCGGTGACGGCGGGCGAATGCCGTAGCGCAGGTAGTCGTCGAGCGTCTCCAGCACCAGCAGCGAGGTATCGGCACTCACCAGACCGAACTGCTGCGACAGTGCCCGCGCCGCGCCCGCATTGCCCTGCGGATCGGCTGCGTACTGTGCCAGGCGGGCCTGCGCCCACGCGTCCGCCACCAGGCGGCCGCCCAGCGCGCGGGCGTCGGCAACCGCCACCCGATGCTGCTGGATGCGACCGTCGCCCAGGCGCACACGCACGGTCACCTCGCCCGTGTCGCGCTGCACGCGCCCCAGCACGCGCAACCAGAGCTGTCCGGTACTGCGGGTGTCGGCCACCAGTGCATCAATGCCCTGCCCCTCCACACCAACCACCTCGACACCCTGCGCCAGCAGCAACGGCAGAACCGCGTCGACCTCACGCGTGCTGGCGAGCAGCAGGGCCTGGCCGCGATGGGCCCCGGTCCAGGCGCGCAGCCGCGCCGCGTCGGTCCGCGCGCCGGCGGTGCTCAGTGCATACAGGCGCTGGTCCGCCCGCAGCGTGGGCAGCTGGCGTGCACCGTAGTTGGACCGGCCGTCGCTGACCAGCAGGTACTCCTTGATATCGGCCTTCGGGGTCCAGTCGCCGAGGGCGCTGGCCCCATCCTGCAGCAGGCTGCCCAGGTACGCGCGCAGTGCGCTCCAGTCGCCGTTGCGGATGTCGAATTCGCGCGGGGCGTCGGCACGGTCGCGCAGCACCGTCAGCTGCACCTGGCCGTTGCCGATTGCCCGGAAGTAGCGGTCCAGCACTGCCAGTTCGGCGGCACGGTCGCGCTGCCGCGCCGAGCCGGAGGCATCCCAGAGCAGCCCCACGCGGCTGGGCAGCGCCCGCGGCGCCGTGTTCGCCGGCAGCGGAATCTGCGCCAGCAGGTAGCGCTGTCCGTCATGCAGGCCGGTCACCACATCGGACTGACGCACCTGCGGCAGCGACCACTGCCACTGCGCGGGCAGCGTCTCACCACTGCCCTGCCATTGCGCCTGGTAGCTGCCGCCCTGCAGCCGGAACGCGACCGGTCCGGCGGCCGCGGGCTGCGGCGCACCGGTTCCGGCGGCCTGCAGCCGCACCGACACCTGCGCTGCGCCGCGCGCGAACTGCATCGGCAACGTCCAGCGCAGCCCCTGCGCATCCACCGGCAGCGTGTCGCGCACCGTCAGCGCGACCCGACGGCTGCCACGGGCGGGAATGGGATAGACGCGCAGGCGGAACCGGTTGCCGGCGGTCTGCTCGAGCAGCCCCGGGTCGACCCGGCGCCGCTCGATCGCCTCGAAGACCTGGCGGCCCTGCGCCTTTGGCACCGGCACCGCGTCGCGCAGCACGCCATCGACGTCCAGCGCAAACCCGGCGACCTGCTGGTCGGCGGCCAAGGGGAATTCCAGCTGCCCTTCCAGGACGCGGGCGTTGGGATTGAAGAACTCCATCTCGATCCGGGTCTCACCCAGCCCGGCCACCACGTGGCTGTCCAGCACCACGCTGCGCAGCTGCACCGGCACTTCGGCGCCGGCCACCTGCAGCACCTGCACCCCAGCCGGCGCATCGGCGATGACGACCGATGGGCGCGGCGGCGGGAACCGGCGCGCGTCCACAGTGCCGACCTGCATGACCAGCCCCAGCATGCCGAGCATGCCGATCCCACGAAGTGCGCGTTCCATGTGACGCTCCCGATCCAATGACAGCAGGTTGAACGGACGATGCCGGCAAACGGGGTTGCGCGGAGACAGCCCTTGGCGGCACGGACGCGGTAGCCCAAGATGCGGCTCCCCGATGCCCCCACAAGGACGTTGCGATGCGATTTCTGCCCACGCTGCTGCCCCTGCTGCCCCTGCTGCTCGTGTCTGCGCCGGTTCCGGCGCAGGCGGCACCACAGGGCGGCGAACGCTTCACCCATCACGACTGGACCCTGGCCTGCGACAACACGCGCACCTGCCGCGCCGCCGGCTACCAGAACGATGACGAGGGGGGCAACGCGCCCGTGTCGGTACTGCTGACCCGAGCGGCCGGCCCGAACCAGCCCGTCAGCGCCGAGCTGATGCTCGGGCAGTACGAGGAAACCACCTTCCCCGCGCGCGTGACCCTGCAGATCAATGGTGTGGCGCTCGGCGCCCTTGCATACAACCGCGAGGACGGCAGCGCCACGCTCACTGCGCCGCAGGTGGCGGCGCTGCTGGCGTCGCTCAAGCGCGACAGCCACATCGACGTGATCGGCAACGATGGCCGGCGCTGGGTCCTGTCCGATCGCGGCGCGTCGGCCGTCCTGCTGAAGATGGATACGGTGCAGGGCCGGCTCGGCACGCCCGGTGCGCTGATGCGCAAGGGCACCGTTGCCGAAAGCAGCGTGCTGCCGGCGCTGCCGGTGCCGGTGATGACGCTCGGGAAGGCCTTCGCCACCCGTCCCGCCGATGCGGCACTGGGCCGTTCCCCGGCGCTGCGCGCCGCCCTGGCGGCCGCCACCTCGCCGGACGACTGCGAAGCGCTGGGCCCGGGCGAAGGCCTGGTGGCGGGCGAAGCGCCGCAGGACATGACCGTCACCCGTCTATCGGCCACCAAGCTGCTGGTGTCGGTCGGCTGCTGGCGCGCGGCCTACAACACCGGCGATGGCTACTGGGTGATCAACGACCGCGCGCCCTATGCGCCGGTGCTGGTCACCACGCTGGGCAACGACGACGACGGACGCACCATCACCTCGGCCAGCAAGGGCCGTGGGCTGGGCGACTGCTGGTACACCGCCACCTGGAGCTGGGATGGGGCCCGCTTCGTGCCCACCGCCGAATCCAACACCGGTCTGTGCCGGCTGGTGGCCGCTGGCGGGGCGTGGGAAATGCCCACGCTGGTCACCCGCGTGCAGGAGTGAGCGGCACGGCTTACGCGTTGGCGCAGTGCTCCACGATCAACTGGATCGCCCCGCCACCGCGGTAGTCATCGCTGACCAGCCGGTAAGCGATATGGACGTGGTTGGCCGGCGCGTTGCCGGTCCAGCCGCTGAAATGGATCGCGTTCACCGGTTCGGCGCGACCGGGAACGCGCAGGCTGAGTTTCAGGTGCTTTTCCTTCAGCACCTGCCAGCGTGCCACCTGGAAGTGGCCGTCGAACAGCGGCTCGGGGAACCCCTGCCCCCAGGGGCCGGCCAGGCGCAGGGCTTCGGCGTGGCGGAAATCCAGCTCGTTGCCATCGAGCTCGCCGTCGCTCAGCAGTTGCTGCTGCAGCGCCGCCGGGTCCATGCTGGCCTCGACCACGGCAACGAAGGCCTGCTGGAAGTCGGGCAGCCGCGCGTGCGGCAGGCTCAGCCCCGCGGCCATCGCATGGCCACCGAACCTGTCGATCAGGCCAGGATGGGCGGCATTGACCAGCGCCAGCGCGTCACGGATGTGGAAGCCGGGAATCGAGCGCGCCGAACCACGCAGCGAATCGCCGCCGGGCTCGGCCGGTGCAAACGCGATGACCGGGCGGTGCAGCCGGTCTTTCATCTTCGAGGCAACCAGCCCGACCACACCCGGGTGCCATTCCGGATCAAACAGGCACGCCGCGATCGGACGTTCGCCTTCGGCCTGCAGCACCGCGCGCGACACGGCCCGTTCGGCGTCGTCGGTCATCACCTGCTGCACCGCGCGACGCTCGGCGTTGATCTGCTCCAGCGTGCCGGCGATCTCGCGTGCCTGGATGACATCTTCGGTAAGCAGCAGTTCGATGCCCAGCGCCATGTCTTCCAGCCGCCCGGCCGCGTTCAGGCGCGGCCCCAACGCAAACCCGATATCGGTGGCCGTCAGGCGCTTTGGATCGCGGCCGCTGGCGGCGATGAGCGCCTGCAGCCCGACACAGCCCTGCCCCGCGCGCAGCCGGCGCAGGCCGGCCGAGACCAGTGCGCGGTTGTTGGCATCCAGTACCACCAGGTCAGCGACGGTACCGACCGCCACCAGGTCCAGCAGCGTCAGCAGGTCCGGCTCGGTGCCGGCGGCGAATGCGCCCTGCAGCCGCAGGTGGCGGCGCAGCGCCATCAGCACGTAGAAGATCACCCCGACGCCGGCCAGCGCCTTGCTCGGAAACGCGTCGCCGCCGATGTTGGGATCGACCAGCACGTCGGCCGGCGGCAACTGCTCGCCGGGGAGATGGTGGTCGGTGACCAGCACCTTCCATCCCAGCGCCTTGGCCGCGGCCACACCGGCATGGCACGCGATGCCGTGGTCCACCGTGACCAGCAGGCCCGGCTGCAGGTGCGCCAGGTCGGCCACCAGAGAAGGCGACAGGCCGTAGCCGTGGAGCATGCGGTTGGGCACGGCGTGCACCACGTCGCGCGCGCCCAGCATGCGCAGGCCACGCACGCCCACCGCGCACGCGGTGGCACCGTCGCAGTCGAAATCGCCGACCACCAGGATGCGCTCGCCGGCGGCGATGGTGTCGGCCAGCAGCTGCACGGCAGCCTGCATGCTGCCCATCAGCTCCGGCGCGTGCAGCTGGGCCAGCTTCGGCTGCGCCTGTGCGGCATCGGTGACGCCGCGTGCGGCGAACACGCGCTGCAGCAGGGGCAGCATGTCGGCGGGCCACTCGCCGCTGTCTGGGATGGCGCGGCGCTGGATCTGGGGGGAATCGGGAGAAGACAAGGCAGGCTCGAAGAACGAACGGAAAGGGGTCACGCGTCGTGCAGTTGCAGCGGCTTCTTCCAGAAGCGCCAACGCTGGCCCTTCTCCAGCTCAAACCGCATGCCGTCTTCGAAATCCAGGACCAGGCGCCGCAGTTCGCCCCGTTGCAGCGCCGACAACAGCGGGCGGATCGCGTCGTTGCCGAGCTGGTCGAGCGAGCGCAGTTGCCGCAGATCGACCAGCGCATCCACCTGCTGATCGCCATCGGCCTGCACGCCGGCCGCCTTGGCCAGTGCCTGCAGAAGCGCCTCACGGCTGCGCACCTGGGCATGCGCGGTATGCACGGACTGCGGCGGCTCGCCGCCGCCCCAGAACCACAGTGAATTGATGGCGCGCTTGCCCGCCGCAACCCGATGCTGGTTCCAGTCGTGCTGATGCAGCACCACCTGCGCTTCGGTCAGCAGCGCACGCCAGCGGCGGCCTGCATCGCCTTCGGGCAGGTGGGCGAACAGATCATCGCCCAGCACGTCGTCGGGCGCGGCAAACGCGGGCAGCAGGGTGCCCGGCGGCAGGCGCAGATACCAGCGCGACGGCACCGGCGCGTCCAGCACGAAGCCGAACCCGGCAAACAGCGGCTGCAGTGCCGGCAGCAGATGCGCGACATCCTCGGCGTCGGGGCGCAGCGTATCGCCGTGCCCCATCATCCGTGCGCCGTGCATGTCGGGCACCACATTGGCCGGATCGGCGCGCAGCCAGACACCGTCGGCGGCATCGCCGACGTCGAACTGGCGGGTCAGCGCGGCTACGGGCCACTGCGCCGGCTGCAGTTGAAAATGCCGCTGCAGCTGGGCACGCTCACCTGGCTCGACGCTGTTGCGTTCGGCCCGTCCCAATGCCCTGGCCACGTCCTCGGGAAGCGGCGTGGCAGGGAACCGGCTGCGCGCGGGCAGCAGCAGCGTGGCCGTGGCCATCGTCGGTCAGTCCAGGTACTGGACGCTGACGATTTCGTACTCGCGCTGGCCGGCAGGTGCATCGATGGTGACCGCATCGCCTTCCAGCTTGCCGATCAGGGCGCGCGCCAGCGGCGAGGAGATCGCGATCAGGCCCAGCTTGATGTCGGCCTCCAGATCGCCAACGATCTGATAACGCTTCTCTTCATCACTCTCGACATCGGCCAGCTCCACCGTGGCGCCGAACACGACCTTGCTGCCGGCGTTGAGCTTTGTGATGTCGATGATCTCGGCGTGCGACAGCTCACCTTCCAGCTGCTTGATGCGGCCTTCGATGAAGCCCTGCTCCTCGCGCGCGGCGTGATACTCGGCGTTCTCCTTCAGATCGCCGTGCTCACGCGCTTCTGCGATGGCAGCGATGACCTTGGGGCGCTTGACCGACTTCAGGTGGTCAAGCTCCTCGCGCAGACGCTGCGCGCCCTTCAGGGTGATCGGTGCTCTCATGCGTTCAACTCCTTGTGCAGTTCCTGCAGCGACCAGACGGGGCCGGTGCCGCGGAATTCCAGTGAATGCACCAGCGCCTTGGCGCCGGCAATGGTGGTCGAATAGGTCACGCGGTGCTGCAGCGCTTCGCGACGGATCGAGAACGAGTCATTGATCGCCGCGCGACCTTCGGTCGTGTTGACGATATACACGATCTCGCCGTTCTTGATCGAATCGACGATGTGCGGGCGACCTTCGACCACCTTGTTGACGATCTCGCAGTCCATGCCGTGCTGCTGCAGCCACGCCGCAGTGCCACGGGTGGCCACCAGGCTGTAGCCACGCTCCAGCAGGGCCTGTGCGACCGGCAGGACGCGCTTCTTGTCCGGATCGCGGACCGAGACGAAGGCCTTGCCCAGCGGCGGTGCCTTGATGCCACCGGCTTCCTGCGCGCGCGCGAAGGCGGCGCTGAAGCTGCGGCCCACGCCCATCACCTCACCGGTGGAGCGCATCTCCGGCC